>NZ_HF986213.1:22951-49223 GCF_000431435.1 Veillonella sp. CAG:933 | reverse complement strand
CGTAGCCGAAGCCGCTACAGCTGAGCCTATGGTAGACAGAATTGTAGAAGGCGAACGCGTTGAAGTTGAGACTTTAGAAGTAAATCGAGACTCTGTGTCGGCCCATAGCGATGTGGCTACCCAAAATGAATTGGTTGGCAATGGCGCTAAAGTTGGTGCTGTTCCGGCTGTCAGCGATGTGGCAGATGAAGCCTCTGAGGACAGTGCGGTTGAAGCAAAATCCATGGTTGAGGCGGTTAAAACCGAGATGACCGCACCGGTAGCATCTTCGGCGAAAGTAGCTGTTGAAGCAGCCAAATCTACGGCTGAAACGGCAGCGGCTAAAGCGGAAGATATAGTTGATTCTGTAACCGACAAAGCTGAAGCAGTGGCAGATGCCGTATCAGATAAAGCTGAAGCAGTGGCAGATGCCGCAACCGACAAAGCTGAAGCGGTGGCAGAAAAAGCTGAGGACTTAGTAGAAGCTGTAACAGATAAAGTTGAAGAAGTAGTGGCAACTGTAGAAGATAAAACGGAAGAAGTAGTAGATAAAGCGAAAGAAGTTGCTGAGGAAACAGCTGCTGAAATTAAAGCAGTAACAGATGAATCGGCAGAAGAGAAAGAAGAACCGGCACAGCCTAAGAAAATGAGCTTGTTTGAAGTTTTTAAAAAGAAAATTTCAAGCCTATGGTCGTAGCCGTATGCGCTAGGAGGTATATATGTGGCATAGAATCTGGCGCGAATGGGACTGGACCGTCGTAATTTGTACGCTCCTGCTCATTAGCGTAGGTGTTGTCATCATTGGCAGTGCCACTCATGTAAATCGTGATGGTCTCGACATAAACGATTTAGTGAGTAAACAACTTATGTTTTTTGTAATTAACACAGTAGTTATTGTTATGATGCAATGGTTTGATTATCGTCGCCTTCGTTCGTGGGGACGGCCACTGTATTTTATTACCATATTACTGTTGGTAGCGGTTATGCTTATCGGTACATCCGCTTTAGGTGCGCAGCGTTGGATCCAAATCGGGCCAATCACCATTCAGCCGTCGGAATTCACGAAATTACTCATGATTATCAGTATGGCGCAAATGATGGAAAATCGAGTGAATAAACTGAACACCTTTCGCTCGCTGGTGCCGATAGTATTATATGTAGGGATTCCGACCTTATTGGTATTTAAACAGCCTGACCTTGGTACATCCTTGGTATATCTGGCCATTTTGTGCGGCATGCTCTTCGTAGCAGGCATTCGGATGCGTTTGGTACAAATCATCGTAGGTGTTGCCGTTGTTTTGGCGCCGTTAGGTTGGTTCGTTTTGCAAGAATACCAGAAACAACGTATTTTAGTATTTTTAAACCCGAATATTGATCCCTTTGGGGCCGGGTATCACATTATTCAGTCGAAAATCGCCATCGGTTCCGGTATGATTCTCGGTAAGGGCCTTTTTGAAGGTACGCAAAGTCAGTTAAACTTCTTGCCGGAAAATCATACAGACTTTATTTTCTCCGTTATCGGGGAAGAATTAGGCTTTGTAGGCTGTGTAATCGTATTATTGTTATTGTTCCTTTTAATTTATCGCAGTATTATGATTGCCCGCAGTGCCAACGATACTTTCGGTACACTCTTAGCTACCGGTATCGGCTCCATGTTGGTATTCGAAGTGCTCGTTAACGTAGGTATGACGACCGGTATTATGCCGGTTACGGGGATTCCGTTGCCGTTTATCAGTTACGGTGTCAGTGCGTTGACCACGAATATGATTAGTGTCGGTTTATTGCTTAATATTGCAATGCACCGCAAGAAGTTAATGTTCTAAATTTAATTTTAGATTGATTGAAATTACGCCCAATAAATTAATAGCAGAGGCTATAAAAATAGCCTTAGAAGAAGTTTTAAAATGTTTTAATGAAAGTGAAAGGCAACTTCAGAAAGTTGTCATTATGATAGATTTTGAATCGGAGGTCCTATGGTTCAATTAGATGCGAGCTGGTTGCAGCATGTACAAAAGCCCGCGCGATATACAGGCGGCGAATGGAATAGCGTTGTGAAAGATCACAAAGATATGGATGTTACCATGTGTTTTGGTTTTCCTGACGTATACGAAGTGGCCATGAGTCACTTAGGTATTAAGATTTTATATTCCTTGCTCAATGAATTACCCTATGTGGCGGCAGAACGCGTATGCGCGCCGTGGCATGATATGGAAGAGGAAATGCGTAAACGCAACATTCCGTTGTATTCTTTGGAAACGAAGACACCGGTTAAAGATTTTGATTTCTTAGCGTTTACCTTACAATATGAAATGAGTTATACCAACATTTTAAACATGTTGGATATGGGCGGCATTCCGTTCTACAGTAAAGACCGAGACTTGTCCTTCCCACTCATTACGGCGGGTGGTCCTTGTGCATACAATGTGGAGCCGATTGCCGATTTTGTAGATATCGTAAACCTCGGTGAGTCGGAAGAGCACATCGTTGAAATGGTGGAACTCTACCGTCAGGAAAAAGCGGCCGGCTTCCCGGGCGGCAAAGAAGGGCTTTTGCGCAAAATGGCGCAGATTCCGGGTAACTATGTGCCGTCTTTATATGAACCGCAGTATACCGAAAAAGGTGATTTCAAAGGCATGAAAGTGCTGGCCGAAGAGGCACCGGCAGTAGTGCAGAAACGTATCATCGAAGACATGGACAACTGTTTCTATCCAACTAAACCGGTTGTACCGTATATCGATGTCGTTCATGACCGTGCCGTATTGGAATTGTTCCGCGGTTGTACCCGTGGCTGTCGTTTTTGCCAGGCCGGTATGTTATATCGTCCGGTGCGTGAACGTTCACCGGAAAAACTGGTTCAATTGGCGAAAGAAATCATTGCCAATACGGGCTATAACGAAATTTCCCTTATGTCCTTGAGCTCCGCCGACTACTCCCGTTTGCCGGAACTGGTTGACATGCTCATGGAAGAATTTAAGGACAAGCAGGTCAGCGTAAGCTTGCCTTCATTGCGTATCGATGCGTTCTCAATCGATATTGCCAAAAAAGTGCAGCAAGTTCGCAAGAGTGGTTTGACGTTTGCGCCGGAAGCGGGCTCCCAGCGTATGCGTGATGTTATCAATAAAGGGGTTAGCGAAGAAGACTTAATCGCCGCTTGTACCAATGCTTTTAAATCGGGCTGGAATACGGTTAAATTGTACTTCATGATGGGCTTGCCGACCGAAACGGATGAAGACGTAGCAGGCATTGCCGATTTGGCCTATAAAGTACTTGATTTACATCGTGAAATCACGGGCAAACGAAATGGCAAGGTAACGGTCAGCGTATCCTTCTTCGTGCCGAAGAGTCATTCTCCATACCAGTGGTACGGCCAGCAGTCGGTGGAAGAAATTCATCGTAAACAGCAATATTTAAAAACGCTCATCAATAACCGCAATATTTCCTATCATTATCATGACGGGGCTACCGGTTATATGGAAGCGGTGTTTGCCCGCGGCGACCGTCGTTTGGCGAAAACATTGATTGAAGCGTGGAAATTAGGCTGTAAGTTTGACGGGTGGACTGAATTCTTCTCCATTGATAAATGGATGCAGGCGTTCAAAAATACAGGCATCGATCCTGATTACTATGCCCGTCGCGACCGCGATTTTGATGAACCGTTGCCATGGGATCATCTAGATGATACTGTTTCCAAGAAATACTTAAAACAGGAATGGGACCGTGCCGTTGAGGCAACCTTGACCCGTGACTGCCGCCGCTTACCATGTAACGGCTGTAATGTGTGTCCGGAACTTAATACGGCGATTGTAGATTATCAGGAGGGTGGACGCGTTGAAAAAGTTACGTTTGGCCTTAAGTAAGGGCGAAGAAATGCGATTTTTATCGCACCTGGATTATGCACAGGCCGTGGAACGTATGATTCGTCGTGCTTTTATTAAAATGGCCTATTCGGAAGGTTTTAACCCGCATATGAAAATAAGCTTTTCCTCCGCTTTAGCCTTGGGTATTACGGCGGAAGTGGAATATCTTGATATGGATATTCTGGAAGATGAGGCCACCGTGGAATCCATTATGGAGCGCTTAAACCGGGTAGCACCGCCGGGACTCACCGTAATGTCCGGTCGTGAAATGCCGGATAAGGTAAAAAAACTCATGGCCATTTGTAACTATGCGGTCTATGAAGTATCCGGTCCGATAACGGCCGATGTCAATTGGGATGAACTTTTAAAAGAGTTCAATGAGGCTTCGGAAATCGCTTATGAAAAGGTGACACCGAAGAAAACCCGTACTATCGATGTGAAGCATTTTGTAAAAGAACCGATTACAGCGCGCCTTGACGGTGACCGCGTGACTCTAACCATGGGCATCGGCATATATCCGGAAGGTACCATGAAACCGGGGGATGTATGGCAACTTGGCCGTGAAAAATACGGCTGGCCTGTAACCGACGGTTACTCCATTCATCGCCATGAAATCATGGTGGAACGGGATGGGGAGTTATTGTCCCCGTTAGATGTAACGGTATAAGTATAAAGAAAGGAGTTTGCCATGAAACGAATCGTAGCCAATGTGATGGCTGAAGAAATTCGTATGGTTGTGTTGGATGAGCAGAATGAGCTGGTAGATACAGCCTTTTATCGTCCCACTCGTGACGAGACCATCAACCATATCTACAAGGGCATAGTGCGCAATGTACTGCCCGGCATGTCGGCGGCGTTCGTTGATATTGGTCTTAAGCAAAATGCGTACCTTAATTTGAAACAAGGTAAGCAGACTAAGGCTATGGGCAAACTCTTTGTAGGTCAAAATATACTCGTCCAGGTTGTGAAGGAAGAAATGCTCGGCAAAGGGGCGCGCGTTAGTGCCGACGTGAGCCTGGCCGGTCGTTTTATGGTGCTTTTGCCTTATTCGGAAGGGCTCCATATTTCCAAGCGTATTACCGATGACAATTTACGCGCTCAATTGGCTGATATGGCAGCGCCGTATTTAGCGAACGGTTGCGGTTTTATTCTGCGCACTGCGGCAGCGGAAGCTACGGCGGATGAGTTAAAGGGGGATATGGAATTCCTTTGGCGTACTTGGCAGCAATTGCAAAATCGCTACAAGGTGGCCAAGGGTGGCTCTGAGCTCTATAGTGATGCGGATTTTTGGTTCCGCGTTATCCGCGAATATTTAGGCCATGATGTTAATGAAATCATCGTAGATGACGGCGGGGCTTACGAACGGTTGCAGGAATTGTTGAGTATCACTAACATGACGGAGGCCGTTTCGCTGCAGCTCCATAATTCGGCGGAACCTATTTTTAAAGAGTGGCAGGTAGAGTCACAGCTTGATATATTGTTAAATGCTACCGTGGATTTACCGTCCGGCGGTTTTTTGAAAATCGATACGACGGAAGCTTTGACGGTAATAGATGTTAATTCCGGTCATTTTACGGGTCGTTCCGGCACCGCCGGGGAAGTAGCCATGGAAGTGAATCGTGAGGCCGCCAAGATGATTGCCAGACAGTTGCGCTTGCGCGATATCGGTGGTATCATCGTGTGTGACTTTATAGATTTGCCAAAGAAAGCACAACGGGATGAATTGGTGGCCTATTTGACACAACTGGTTCGTCAGGATCGGGTAAAAACCGTGGTGTGCGGCATTACCTCTTTAGGGCTCGTAGAAATTACCCGTAAACGGGAACGACAAGGCTTGCAGAGTATTTTATTTGATACTTGTTCCCAATGTGGCGGCACCGGTCAATTATTTTCGGCGGAAACCGTGTATTTACAGATTATTCGGCGCTTACGGGAATTATATCGAGGCGGCCGTTTGAAATCTAATGTACTCATTGAAGTCAATGAGGAGGTAAAACAATACTTCACAAAATCCGTTGTGGCTGATTTGGAAGCTGAATGCAAACGGACTATTAAGGTGGAAGTGCAACCGACTATGAGCCGGGAAGCGTACTCTTTGCTCGCCTTAGGGGATGAGTAAACCATTCGCACATTAAGCTTTGTGCGTCGAATGGACCTTTGGCGCTTGACTAATCGATTGTAAAATTTTTAAGACTTAGCTTGCTAAGTCTTATTTTTTTCGATATAATAGTTAGGTTATTGATTTACCTTTTAAGTGAGGTGCATGCTGTATGTCAATGTGGGAGCTCGTGTTAGTTGCCTTAAGTTTGGCCATGGATGCGTTTGCAGTGGCCGTAGCTAAGGGCCCTTGTCTCACGAGTCGGGACGATTTAAAGAGAGTAGGAATGCCTCTTTTGTTTGGTATATTCCAAATGGCTATGCCGCTTATTGGCTGGGTTATAGGTGCTCAATTGGCGGATAAAATCAATGATTACGATCATTGGATTATTTTCGGTTTACTGGCGTATTTGGGGATTAATATGATACGCAACAGTAAAAAGGCGGCCGAAGAAGAAGCTCATATTATATGCCAACTGGTAAGCTGGCGTGAAATTGTAGTATTGGCCTTTGCTACCAGTCTTGATGCCTTAGCCATCGGTTTGACGTTTGCCTTTATGGACATCAATGTGTGGGGGGCCAGCGGTTTAATCGGCGTGGTTGCGTTCCTTATCTCCTTGGTGGGGGTATTTTTGGGGCAACAATTAAAACGATTTTTGGGCGGCCGTGAAGAAGTACTGGGTGGTGTCGTGCTCATTTTAATCGGATTAAAAATTTTGTTGCAACATTTACAGATTATCTAGGGAGAGGGCGTAATAGGTTAGCTGTAGTGCTTTAATTGAATTTGAAGAATCCCTTTTAATTTTTAAGAAGTCGATGACAAACTATGAAGATAGGTCATTGACTTTTATTGTCTAATCATGTAAAATAAATTAGTCATAGTTTGGGTACGCCCAACTATTGCAGCCGCGTGGAGAGGTGTGTAAATTTCACTCATCCCGATTCCGGCATGAGAGAATACCGTATTCAGCGAGTTCGAAAACAAGGAGGTGTCACAATGTACGCAATTATTAAAACCGGTGGTAAACAATACCGCGTTGCCGAAGGCGATGTAATTACTATCGAAAAATTGGAAGCAGCTGCTGAAGAATCCGTAACGTTTGACGAAGTGTTAACTGTAGTTAACGACGGTGACGTTAAAGTAGGCGCTCCACTTGTGGACGGTGCAAAAGTAACAGGTAAAGTACTTGAACATGGTAAAGCGAAGAAGATTTTAGTTTTCAAATACAAAGCAAAATCCAACTATCGTCGTCGCCAAGGTCATCGTCAGCCGTTCACAAAAGTTCGCATTGAATCCATTCAGGCGTAAGTCATGATTAAGATTCATATTCGTCGTAATGAGGCACAACAAATTGTTGCTTGCTCCATTAACGGACATGCCGGCTATGACGAGCATGGCTATGATATCGTATGTGCCGCCGTTTCCGTACTGTCTTGTACCGCCATTTTGGGGTTACAATCAGTAGCTGAACAGCAAGGTATTTACGAGAACAGTTCCAGTGAATGTACCATTGAATTACAAGGGGCAATCACAGAAAAGGGACAGGCTATATTGGCAACCATGGTTCTTGGCTTCCAAGAAATTGCTCGCCAATATGATGATTTTGTATCACTTAGTGAAACATAGGAGGTGAACGGAATGTTTACTTTTGATTTGCAATTATTTGCACATAAGAAAGGTGTATCCAGTACACGTAACGGTCGCGATAGCGAATCCAAACGTCTTGGCGTTAAATGTCATGATGGTTCCGTAGTAAAAAGCGGTAACATCATCGTTCGTCAACGTGGTACTCATTTCCATCCCGGCACTAATGTAGGTATTGGTAAAGACGATACTTTATTCGCATTAGTTCCTGGTAAAGTTGCTTTCGAACGTGCTGGTCGCTATAACCGTAAAGTTAGCGTATACCCAGTAGAAGCGTAAGCTGAAACGAATATACAAGAGCCCCTGATTTATATCGGGGGCTTTTTTGCATGCCATTTTAAGACAGTACAGTTCTTTTTATGCGATATAAATGTAATGTCAGAAATGCCTATTTGTATGCGCTAAATAGGCATGGTAATGAGAAAATTCGATGAGCAACTAACATCAATCAAATAATGATAAAAACGGGCTTATTAGGTGGTGTTTTTATTTTCAAAAGTGGAGAAAAGGTGTATAATATAAGACATATTCAAGAGATTCAATATAGAAGAAGTGAAGTGCATAGTAAGTATGCTTGACCTGAATAGGCAGTCGAAGTGTGGACTGTCATTGAGCTCGTACTTGGGAAAGGACGAGGGCACAGGACTTCTCTATGGTATGAGTAAAGGAGACCAGTATGTACGATGTAAAATCTTCTAAAGCAGAAGAGTTTATTAACCACGAAGAGATTCTTGATACGTTGGCCTATGCGGAAGCGAATAAAGAAAATCGTGAACTTTTGGACCAAATTTTGGCAAAAGCGGCGACCATGAATGGCTTAAATCACCGCGAAGCGGCTGTTTTATTGGAATGCCCGTTGCCTGAATATAAAGATAAATTATTTGCTTTGGCTAAAGAAATTAAACGCAAAATTTACGGCGATCGCATTGTATTGTTCGCCCCTTTATACTTGTCCAACTACTGTGTAAATGGCTGCGTATATTGCCCGTATCATGCCAAAAACCGTCATATTACCCGTAAGAAGTTGACACAGGAACAGGTTCGTGAAGAAGTGTTGGCTTTGGAAGCAATGGGGCACAAACGTATCGTTATCGAATCCGGTGAAGACCCTGTAAACAATCCGTTGGAATACATTTTGGAATGTATCAAAACGATTTACAGCATTAAGAATAAAAACGGCGAAATTCGTCGTGTAAACGTAAATATTGCTGCTTGCGAAGTTGAAGATTACAAGAAACTTCACGAAGCGGGCATCGGTACTTACACTTTGTTCCAGGAAACATACAACAAAGAAAACTACGAAAACTTGCATCCCCATGGTCCTAAGAGTAACTATGCGTACCATACGGAAGCCATGGACCGTGCTATGAAAGGCGGCATTGATGACGTAGGTATCGGCGTTTTATACGGTCTTGAACATTACCGTTACGACTTCGTCGGCTTGTTGATGCATGCGGAACACTTGGAAGCCGTATTCGGCGTAGGCCCTCACACAATCAGCGTGCCGCGTATTTGCCCGGCTGATGACATCGATGTAGATGATTTCAGCAATGCTGTGCCGGATGATACGTTTGAAAAAATCGTAGCCCTTATTCGTGTATCTACACCATATACCGGTATGATTATGTCCACTCGTGAAAGTCAGCGCATGCGTGAACGCGGCTTGGCTCTCGGTATCTCGCAGATCAGCGGTGGTTCTCGTACCAGCGTAGGCGGCTACAAAGAAGAAGAATTACCGGAAGACAACTCGGCGCAGTTCGATACCAGCGACCGTCGCAGTCTCGATGAAATTGTTGACTGGTTGTTGGAACTCGGCTATGTGCCTAGTTTCTGTACTGCTTGCTATCGTGCGGGCCGTACGGGCGACCGCTTCATGGCCTTGGCGAAGAGCGGCCAGATTCATAACTGCTGTCAACCAAACGCGTTGATGACCCTCAACGAATACTTGCTTGACTATGCAACGGATGAAACGAAAGCTACCGGCGAAGCGGTTATTGAAAAACAGTTAGATCTTATCCGCAATGAAAAGGTTAAAGAAGCATCGGCCAACTACATCAAACAGATGGAACACGGCGAACGGGACTTCCGCTTCTAAGAATTACTTTCAACGCGATATAAACAATAAGAGATTCCGATTCTCCTATTAGTTGTTGAACATGTATGGCTCAGCCATCAATAATAAAAATATTTGAATAAGAATTTTGTCATTTAAAAGTTTATTTAACATGAGCTATTAACTGAAAATGATAAAGAAAGAGCGATTATATAATGATAATTGCTCTTTCTTTTTTTATAATATATAATCAAGAAAAATGAAAAAGAGGTTTAATTTAATAGGGTAATGGTGTATAATAAAATAAATTGAGAATGATAATACAGTATTTAATAGTAGGAAATCATAAATTGAGATTGATATTCGATTAAGTGATTTTATACATGCGCTAAACAGATAAATTGATGATAAGCAGATGATAAGTGAGACGACATATGAGACAGAGTAAAGCAAAACGATGGCGCATAGAGCCCGGTGATGAAACAATTGAACAAGAATTAGTGCGAGACCTTAAAGTATACCCGGTTGTAGCTAAATTATTGGTGAACCGCGGTATTACGACGGCAGAGGCGGGTCGTGATTTTTTATATGGCAATGTAGGGGATTTATTGGATCCTTACTTGTTAAAAGGCATGAAAGAAGCGGTGCCGCTTATTCAAGATGCGATTGCAACGCAGAAACGGATTGTTATTTACGGTGACTATGATGTGGATGGCATTACGGCTACCTCATTGATGTATCGTTTTTTGAAACGGTGCGGTGCCAATGTAAGTTATTACATTCCGGAGCGGCAAAGCGAAGGCTATGGCCTCAATGAGGAGGCTTTGGAGCATATCATTCAGCAGGGCACGGAGCTTGTCATTACGGTGGACTGCGGCATCAGCTCCTACGATATTGTGGAAGGGGTGCGGGACCGTTTGAACATGATTATTACGGACCATCATACGGCACCGCCCGATATACCGCGAGCGGCGGCCGTTATCAATCATAAGCAGCCCGACTGCCCGTATCCTGACAAGAACTTATCCGGCGTAGGCGTGGCGTTTAAAGTTTGCCAAGCCGTTTGGCAGGAACGAACCGGCGCAGAATATTTGGATGATATGGATATTGTGGCCTTGGGGACAGTGGCTGACGTGGTGCCGCTAGTCGGTGAAAACCGCATTATTGTTCGCGAAGGGCTTAAGAAGATGATGACCTCGCCCAATATGGGGATTGATGCCCTCGTAGCGGTAGCGGGCCTTCAAGGTCGTAAATTAACAACCGGTCACATCGGTTTTACCTTGGCACCGCGCCTCAATGCGGCAGGCCGTGTAACTCATGCGACGCGGGCGGTGGAATTATTGACCGCTGCCGATATGGCAACAGCCAATACCATTGCGGAAGAACTGCAAGAAACTAATTTGGAGCGCCAAACCATTGAGCGGGGCATTCACGAAGCGGCCCGGCAGGACGTAATCAATCAGGGGGAAGCGGCTCATAAGGTTATCGTCGTAGCCGGTGAAGGTTGGCATCCCGGCGTTATCGGTATCGTGGCGTCGCGCCTGGTGGAAGAATTTTATCGGCCATCTATGGTTATCAGTATTCATGACGGTGTGGGCAAAGGATCCTGCCGCAGTATAGATAATTGCAATATTTATGATGCTTTAAAATCGGCAGAAGATTTACTCTTGCAATTCGGCGGTCATAAACAGGCGGCCGGTTTCAGTATTGAAGCGGATAAAATCCCCGCTTTGCGGGAGCGCTTGGCCGCCTATTGCGAAGCGAATTTGACGGCGGAAGATTATGTGCCGATTATCGATATCGACTCGGAGTTGGAACCGGGTGAAGTAACGGTAGAATTGGTGGACCAGATTGAAACCTTAGAGCCCTACGGCATGGGGAACAGTACTCCGGTATTTGCCATCAATCCGATTGCCGTACAGGACGTGTACTTATTGGGGCAGCAGAAGAATCATTGTAAGATTATTTTGCAATCTCAAATAGGCCCGTTGGATGCGATTATTTGGCACGGCGCCGACTATCATCGGGAAGTATTTCCTGATGAACGGGTTAAAGTCGCGTTTTCTTTGCAAAAGAATGAGTGGCAAGGGCGCATTTCGCCACAATTGATGGTGCAGGATTTGGCGCTTTTGGATGAACAGCCCATCAAACTGACGGCAGAGGGCTTGCGCGAAATGTATGTCATCGTGCGCAGTATTTTCAGAAGTGCTACGGCGCCGCGTTATATTGTGGAATCGGAAGTATTGCACCGCCATCCGGACAATCAGACGAATAAGGAAGCTATGCTGTCCTTGGATGTTTTCAAAGAGCTTGGGATTTTGCAGGAAGAAGCCACGGATGACGGCATGGCGCTTTATCGTTGGTGCCATGTAAAAGAAAAATTAGAGTTAATTACATCACTGACATTTTTAAAATACAGTGCCTAAGGAGGTGGAAATTATGGCTGAAAATGAAGAAGGCAAGGTTATCGTCGATCAACCGGCTTTTAATAAAGAAGTGGAATTGGCACATCTGATGGAGATTGTTCACTCCTATTTGGATGATAAAGATTGTGACGACATTATGCGGGCTTTTAAAGTAGCGGATAAAGCTCACGCACCGCAAAAAAGAGCGTCCGGCGAACCGTACATCTTACATCCTTTAGCCGTAGCCACCATTTTGGCCAATTTACAAATCGATGCGACTACCGTTATTGCCGCACTGCTCCATGATGTTGTGGAGGATACGGAGTATACGTTGCCGCAGATTGAAGAGTTATTTGGGAAAGAAGTGGCTTTTTTAGTCGATGGTGTTACGAAATTAAATCAATTTCAGTATCATACCAAAGAAGATCAGCAGCTGGAGAACTATCGCAAGATGATTCTGGCTATGGCTAAGGACGTGCGCGTGGTGGTTATTAAATTAGGTGACCGCCTCCATAATATGCGTACCTTGAAGCATATGCGCAGCGATAAGCAAAAGCGCATTGCTCAGGAAACCTTGGAAATCTTTGCACCGTTGGCTCATCGGTTGGGGATTTTTAACATTAAATGGGAATTGGAAGACTTGTCCTTCCGTTATTTGGAACCGGACAAATACTACGACTTGGTAGAGCAAATGCGTGAAAAGCGCCATGTACGCGAAGAAATTGTTGACGATACCATGGAACAGCTGAAAAAGGCATTGGATGATGCTCATATTAAGGCGGATGTTAAAGGTCGACCAAAACATTTTTACAGTATTTATAAAAAAATGAAAAAGGACAATCGTGATTTGTCGCAGATTTACGACCTGTATGCAGTGCGCGTTATCGTGGATACGATTCCGGATTGTTATGCCGTACTGGGTATCGTTCATAATCTGTGGAAACCGTTGCCGTATCGTTTTAAAGATTATATTGCCATGCCGAAGTCGAATATGTATCAGTCCCTACATACCACGATCATCGGGACCATGGGGCATTCCGTAGAAATTCAGATTCGAACCTGGGAAATGCACCGCGTTTCCGAATACGGCGTAGCCGCTCATTGGCGCTACAAAGAAGGCAATAAGGGCGGCGATAAAGACTTTGACCAGAAGGTCGGTTGGCTTCGCCAAGTCCTTGAATGGCAGGATGCCAGCAATCCGAAGGAACTGGTTAATGCGTTAAAACTGGATGTGTTTTCCGGGGAAGTGTTCGTTTTCACGCCGCGCGGTGACGTATTGAAGCTCCCTAAAGGGGCAGTACCGCTTGATTTTGCGTATCGTATTCATACCGATGTAGGCCATCGTTGTGTAGGGGCTAAGGTAAACGGTAAAATCGTATCCCTTGATTACACCTTACAAAACGGCGATATCGTCGATATTATTACGTCGAAAACGGGCAAACCGAGCCTTGATTGGCTTAATATCGTAGGCTCTACGGAAAGCCGGAGTAAGATTCGCAACTGGTTTAAAAAGGAAAATAAAGAAGAAAACATCGTTAAAGGACGTGAACTTCTCGAAAAAGAAGCGAAACGACTCAATTATGATTGGAAAGAGCTCAATAAGCCGGGCCGCATGGAACAAATTGCGAAAGCTTTGAATGCAGGCAGTGAAACTGAACTCTTATCGGCTGTCGGTTACGGCGGCATTCCGGTCAATTCCGTATTGTTACGTTTTGTTGATTTATATAAACGTGATTTGGCAAAAGAAGACAATCGTCGCGATACGATGGCTCTGTTGGAAAAACTCAAAACCCACGAACCGGTGCATCGTAAGAGCAGTACGGGGATTCTTGTCAACGGCGAACCGGACGTAATGGTTCGTATGGCTCGTTGCTGTAATCCGGTACCGGGCGATGAAGTGGTAGGCTATATTACCCGCGGTCGCGGGGTATCCGTTCATCGGGCGGATTGTCCGAATATCGGTCATACGCCGGAAGACGTGGACCGCATGATTGAAGTATCGTGGGATGCAGGCACGTCGGAAAACTTCCACGTAGCCATTGAAATTACCGCCTACGATCGCGGTGGTTTACTCATGGAAATCATGGCCACGCTGTCGGAGATGAAAATTAACATTGTTAATATTAATGCCAAAGTAGACGATACGAAGAATGCGAACATCAACTTAGTTATTGAAATTCGCGACGTATCGGAACTTGATTTTGTTATGACTAAATTACGGCGTATTCGCGATGTGTATACCGTGCAACGCGCCAATGGAGGTAGTTGATGCGGGCAGTAGTGCAAAGAGTAAGCGAAGCAGCCGTAACCGTAGCCGGAGAAACAACCGGTGCCATTCCTAAGGGACTTGTAGTCCTCTTAGGTGTGGGCAAAGGTGACACGGATGCAGATGCCGTTTATTTGGCTGACAAGATTGTTAACTTACGCATCTTTGAAGATGCCGAGGAAAAGATGAATCTGTCCGTAGCCGATGTGAATGGTGAGATTTTGGCTGTGTCGCAGTTTACACTGTATGGTGATGTGCGTAAAGGCCGTCGCCCCGGTTTTGATCAAGCGGCACCGCCGGACGAAGCGGAGCGCTTATATGAAGTATTTATCAATCGCTGTCGCGAAGCGGGCGTTAATGTTGAAACCGGTCGTTTTAGAACGCACATGATGGTGAGCCTCACTAATGATGGGCCGGTGACCATCTTGTTAGACAGTCAGAAGCTATTTTGATGCCAGTGCTTTAGCAGTTAAGAATTTATAGAATGAATCCGGTAGCTAATGTTATCGGCAAGTTCGAATGATGACGTTTTAGTCTATTTCGCGTAATACATTGTGGAGAGTGATGCGTATGAAATTATATCGGATGCCCTTAGGGGCGTTGGGGACGAATTGTTACATCGTCGTTGATGAAAGCAATCAGCATTGTTTGGTCGTAGATCCGGGCGGTGAAGGCGAGCGTCTTGTTGCGCTTTTGAAAGAAAAAGGGCTGCAACCGGAAGCCGTTATTCTCACCCATGGTCACGGTGACCATATCGGTGGGGTACAGGCCGTGGTGGATGCATTCAAAGTGCCCGTTTACATCAATAAGGGCGATGAAGAATTTTTGACAAACAGCAATCTTAACTTGAGTGGTGCCATCGGTCAGCCCGTGAAGGTGACCGGCGATATTCATTTTATCAAAGAAGATGATGTGATTCATCTCGGTGAGTACTCCTTTAAGATTATTGAAACACCGGGGCATACGCCGGGCGGTGTTTGCTTCTACGGTGAAGGCATGGTTCTGGCAGGGGACAGCCTCTTTTTGGAATCCATCGGCCGTACCGATTTCCCGGGGAGCAGCTACGAAGATCTGATTGATTCAGTTCGCCATAAACTCTTTACTTTGCCGGAAGAAACTGTCGTTTATCCGGGCCATGGGCCGGAGACGACCATCGGTCATGAAAAGACTTATAATCCGTTTGTTCGTTAGGCGGTGACCGAATATGTTAAAAAAATCAACACAGTATTGGCTCAGAGTCGTGTTGATTGTGCTGGCCGTGATTTTTCTGTGGGCCATTATTCCGGTGCTCTGGCCGCTTATCGTATCGTTAATCTGTACGCTCATTTTGCTACCCGTAGTGAATGGCATCCAGGATTACATGCGGCATCGGGTGGGGCTTACGTGGTTCCCGCGCTGGCTGGCCATCATACCGGCATTTCTGTTGGTAGCACTCATTTTACTATTGGTAATTCAGTTTATTATCTTACCGTTTATTGCTGAATTTACCCGTTTGCTCAATAATTTACCGGTCTTGATGTCACAACTCATTGTGTTGTGGCAAGATATCACGTCCGGTGAATGGTTGAAGTTACCGCCACAGATTGATGCCATCGTCATGACTACTTTGGCCCGTATCAGTTCGTACGGCGTCGAGTTGGCGCAGCGCGGCATTTTCGCTATTTTTTCATTGGCAACGACTGTTTTGGAATGTTTACTCGTACCGATTATGACCTTCTATTTATTGAAGGACGGACGGCAAATTAAGGGCAAAGTCATTTCGATTTTCCAGCCGCCGCACAATCGGTATTTAATGGACGTGGTGAATCAGATTCACCGCACCATGGGGCGCTATTTGCGGGGACAGCTTCTTTTGGCAACCAATATGTTCTGCATAACGCTGGTCATAGCCTATTTTTTTGAATTGCCTTATCCCTTGGTATTGGCTTTGTTCGCGGCTATCGCGGAATGGGTTCCTATTATCGGACCTATTGTTGCAGCCATACCGGCTATTATATTGGCCTCCTTGGTGGGGCCTGCATTGGTAGTGAAAATTATCATTACCTATGCCATTATTCAGTTAATTGACGGGCAGATTGTGATGCCTAAAATCTTAGGTCACGTTATCAAGCTGCATCCGTTAGTTATATTAACCGTAATTTTTGTAGGCGGTTATTTCTATGGCATCATCGGTATGATGACGGCAGTGCCGATCACAGCGATGTTACAAATCGTGCTTACAAAACTTTGGTATTTTAACTCGTTTTACAAGAAGGATGGAACTGTATGAACACGACATTAGAAAAATTGAAAGAACGTATTAAAGACAAAAAGTATAAGTTGACGACGCAACGCCAGACAATTTTACAAGCGTTTATTGATGCGGAAGAAAAGCATCTCTGCGCTGAAGACGTATATGTATTGGTTAAAGCCGTAGCCCCTGATATCGGTTTGGCTACCATTTACCGTACCCTTGATTTATTCACTGAACTTGATTTATTAAAACGCCTTGACTTCGGTGACGGTCGTAATCGTTACGAATTAAATGATGAAGAATTTGCTCATTTCCATCATCATTTGATTTGTGTAAAATGCGGTTGCGTCAAAGAATTTGAAGACGATATGCTCGAAACTTTGGAGTCCATCATTGCCAAAAAACTTAACTTTAAGACAATTGACCATCAGTTGAAAGTCTATGGCTATTGCGGCGACTGTCAGGAAAAAATGAAAGCGGAAGAAGCGGAAGCAGCTGCTCAAAAGGGTGAGTAATTTGACCTATCGTTATACGGGACCGTTGCCTTTGGGCAGTGTGGTGGCGCATTATTGCGGCGCCGCCGGTCTTACGACGACTAAAGGGGCCCCCGTTTGGCGCCTGGAAGGGCTGGGTGCTGAAGAGGGCTATACCTTGACGGTGTATCATAATGACGTGCCGGTAGCAGTGTTTAAAGGGGCTCTTTCCAATGAAGGACGCCTCGAGATAGGTGGGCAATTACTTAAATTAATTCGCACTACCCAGGGACGACCGGCTCTGGGTGAGTGGGGCACTTTGGTAGGTGTTCGGCCAACAAAAATGTTCCATAAATTATGGGACATTGACGAAAATAGCGATACACCACCAGCCGCTGAACCATCGAATCCCGATGAGCCCGGTACTGTCATAAACGGTTGTGACACGGCGGTACAAGTCTTGCGGAAACGTTTTGACGTCAGCGAGCCGAAGATTGAGCTGTTAAAAGCGGTAGCTACGCTGCAACGTCCTTTTGTGGCGCCTCATGAAACGGCGGATCGGGAAGTGAGCGTTTATGGGGGCATTCCGTTTTGCCAAACGCACTGCACGTATTGTTCGTTCCCGTACGGACTGATTCAGGATTACCGGCGCATTCCGGAGTTTTTGGGCGCTTTTGTAAACGATGCAACGCAGCTTAAGGGGCTTATTGAGACATATGGCTTACAAGTTGCCACGGTGTACATGGGTGGCGGCACACCGACGAGCTTAGGTGATGAGGATTTTGCCACAGCCTTGGCGGCCTTGGCCAAGCTTCATCGTGAAAACAGTGAATTTACGGTGGAAGCGGGGCGGCCTGATTCGGTGACGCCTCATAAACTTGCAACTATGGCTAAACTCGGGGTTAACCGAATCAGTATCAACCCGCAGAGTATGCACGATGATATTTTAAAAGCCGTCGGGCGCGGTCATACGGCTGCGGCTATTAAAGAATTATATGCCTATGTGCGTTCTTATACGAATTTTGCGGTGAATATGGACTTTATTGCAGGTTTACCGTATCAGACTCTTTCGCACATGGAAGAAAATCTAGATTATGTTTGTCAGGCACGGCCTGAAAATGTTACAATTCATACATTGGCATTGAAGCGGGGTAGTCCGCTTTATGACGGTGTAGGTCGCGAGGCCATGCCGGAAGCCGCAGCCGTGGAAGAAATGGTGGCGCGCAGTAAAGAGCGCCTTGAGGCGGCCGGTTATGTGCCTTATTATGTGTATCGTCAACAATATATGACGAGCCAGACTGAAAATATCGGCTATACTTTGCCGGGGTATATTTGTGAATATAATATTCGGATTATGGAAGAACGGCAGAGCATATTATCCGTTGGTCCGGGTAGCTCCTCTAAATGGATGCGCGCTCCGGAATATCGGCAATTACAACAGCATATGCCTAAAGATGTGTCCGTTTATATTGATACCTTATCAGCACTGCTTGAAAAGCGCAGTCGATTATGCAAAAAGTTTTGGGAGGGATAAAATATGGGAATTCAAAAGCCTAGAGGTACACAAGACTTATTACCTAATGTAATTGGTAATTGGCGCTATGTGGAAGACAAAATTCGCCGTATTTGCGCAGCGTATGGATTTGACGAGATTCGTACACCTATGTTTGAAGAAACAGGGTTGTTTTTGCGTGGTATCGGTGAAACAACCGACGTAGTACAGAAGGAAATGTACACATTCCCGACAGGCGACAAAAAAGAACAGACGTATACTTTGCGCCCTGAAAATACGGCATCCGCCGTACGTGCGTATTTAGAAAACAAAGTATACGGCCAGGAAAACTTGACGAAATGGTTCTACATCGGACCGATGTTCCGTCATGATAAACCACAGGCCGGTCGTTATCGCCAGTTCCACCAATTCGGTGTGGAAGTATTGGGTACGCAGGCTCCGGCAACTGACGCCGAAGTGATTTTGATGGTATTGCAATTATTTAACGACTTCGGCCTTAAGGACTTAAGCGTACAGGTTAACTCCGTAGGTTGCCCGAACTGTCGTCCGGCGTACCGTGAAAAATTAATTGCTTTCTTCGAACCTAAAAAAGATCAACTTTGCCCGGATTGCCAAGCTCGTTTATATAAGAACCCACTTCGCATTTTGGACTGCAAAGAAGAAACTTGTAAAGCTTTATCTGTCGGCGCCCCTGAAATTCATGAAAATCTTTGCCAGGAATGTTCCGACCACTTCGATCAGCTCCAGAAATTCTTGACCGCAGCGAATGTTAATTATGTAGTAAACCCTCGTTTGGTACGCGGTTTGGATTACTACACGAAGACAGCTTTCGAAGTACAGTACGCACCGCTTGGTTCTCAAAGTGCCGTAGCCGGTGGCGGTCGTTATGACGGCCTTGTAGAAGAATTGGATGGTCCGCATACGCCGGCCGTCGGTTTTGCCATGGGCATCGAACGTCTTTTGTTGGCCCTTGAAAAGCAAGGCTTATTACCGGAAGAAACGATTGATCCGTCCGTATTTGTAGTTGCTTTAGGCGAAGAAGCACAGGTTGCCGGTTTTAAATTGGTTAACGACCTTCATAAAGCCTATATTAAGGCGGCTATGGACGGCGAAGGTAAAAGTATGAAGAGCCAGTTAAAACATGCTAACAAAATTAATGCAAAATATGTTATTATAGTGGGTGATGATGAATTAGCTCGCGGCGAAGCAATTATTCGCGACATGGAAAGCAGCGAGCAGGAAACCGTAGCCTTTACGGATGTATTGGCACGAGTAACTTCACTAGTGAAAGGATGACAAGAATGGAAACAATGCAAGGATTGCACCGCACACATGGTTGCGGTACTATCAGCGAAGAACAAGTAGGTAAGGAGGTTGTCCTTTGCGGTTGGGTAGAACGCCGTCGTGACCATGGCGGATTGATTTTTATCGACCTTCGCGACCGCTCCGGCGTAGTTCAGGTCGTAGCATCCCCTGATCATAATTTAGAATCTTTCCACAAAGCGGAAGATGTACGTAGTGAATATGTACTTTGTGTTCGCGGTAAAATTACGGAACGTGATGCAGATGCCATCAACCCTAATTTGGCAACCGGTCGTTATGAAATGTACTGCGAAGAACTTCGCGTACTCAATGCGTCCAAAACACCACCGTTCTATATTCAAGACAATATCGACGTTGATGAAAACATCCGCTTAAAATATCGTTATTTGGATCTTCGCCGTCCTGAAATGCAACGTAACTTAATCCTTCGTCACCGCGTGACTAAGGCTATGCGTGACTTCTTGGATTCCCGCGATTTCCTCGAAATTGAAACACCAATGCTTACGAAGAGTACACCGGAAGGGGCTCGTGACTACTTGGTACCGTCCCGCGTGAACCCTGGTTCTTTCTATGCATTGCCACAGTCTCCTCAGATTTTTAAACAAATCTTGATGGTAGCGGGCTATGAAAAATACTTCCAAATCGTTCGTTGTTTCCGTGACGAAGACTTACGTGCCGACCGTCAGCCTGAATTTACCCAGCTCGACTTGGAAATGAGCTTCATTGACCAGGAACAGATTTTGGAAACCTTGGAAGGTTTGATTCACCACGTATTCAAAACAACGATGGACATTGATGTTCAGATTCCGATGGCGCGCATCACTTGGGATGAAGCCATGGATAAATACGGTTCCGACAAACCGGATCTTCGTTTCGGTATGGAATTCACCGATGTAACCGACTTGGTTCGCACAACTGAATTCAAAGTGTTCCGCTCCGTAATCGACAATGGCGGCATGGTTAAAGGTATCGTAGTACCTGGCGACGCCGGCATTCCGCGTCGTGAACTTGATGACCTCGTAAACTATGTTGGTCAATACGGTGCGAAAGGTCTTGCTTGGGCATGCTTCAACGAAGACGGCACTATCAAATCCCAGATTATGAAATTCTTGGGTGAAGATACTATCCGTGCCATCGGTGAAAAAATGCAGGCTAAACCTGGCGACTTGGTACTCATGATTGCGGACAAACCGGCTGTGGTAGCTAAAGCTTTGGGTGAACTTCGTCTTGAAATGGGTCGTCGTATGAACCTTATCGACGAAAACAAATTGGCCTTCACTTGGGTAA
The DNA here is from genome assembly GCF_000431435.1 of Veillonella sp. CAG:933. NCBI lineage: Bacteria > Bacillati > Bacillota > Negativicutes > Veillonellales > Veillonellaceae > Veillonella > Veillonella sp. CAG:933. Next base: position 28,092 of record NZ_HF986213.1, on the reverse strand, counting down.
CCGATTTCCCAATGTTCGAATACGATGAAGAAGAAAAACGTTATGTGGCTATGCACCATCCGTTCACTTCACCGCGTGCCGAAGATATGGATAAATTGGAATCCGATCCTGCATCCGTTAAAGCCATCGCCTATGACATGGTATTAAACGGCGTTGAAATCGGCGGCGGCAGTATCNNNGTTGAAATCGGCGGCGGCAGTATCCGTATTTACCAATCCGATGTACAGGAAAAAGTATTCAAAGCTATCGGCCTTACGGAAGAAGAAAGCCGCAGCAAATTCGGCTTCATGTTGGATGCCTTCCAGTTCGGGGCACCTCCACACGGCGGCTGTGCCTTCGGTCTTGACCGTTTGGTAATGCTCATGGCTAAACGCCAATCCATCCGTGACGTAATTGCGTTCCCTAAGACACAGAGTGCGGCCGACCTCATGAGCCAGGCTCCGTCTACGGTAGCACCAAAACAGTTGCGTGAACTTCACATTAAAACCGATACGGAAAAAGAAAAGTTAGTGTAAAATCAAGTTTCTTGTTAAAAAAAGTATGACCGCTAGTACTTTTTGGTCTACTTCTGCTTGATATATGCTAAATCTATATCAGTCGTTTGTTTCAAGACCTTGAAATAAACGGCTGATTTTGTTAATATAATAGTAAAGAATCCCCCTGCTGTGTGCGTGTGGTATCGTAGTTTTGAGCCAACACTATTACATCGGGAGCCTGGACTCTTGTATTGGCACTATGCCTGATGAAGGACAGTAAGATTACGAGGAGGGCACCCACCTGCTATCGCAGGATCAAAACACGGTACATATACGGCATGGTGGGGCTCTTATAAGCCGCCTTAGGGCGGCTTATTTTTTTATCTTGAATTAGGTAATAGAGGACCTAGAGGACCGTTTTTGCGGCCGATAATTATAAATTTAAGGTCAAATAATCCTCAAATTAAGGCAAGATAATCCCAAATAAAAAGAGGATATAGGGTATAATAAATATAAGTGCAAAGTAAGACGTTACATATTGTCTTTACACTTTGAACGCGAGCTTTTAACGGTAAATTTAAATTAGCAGTTATAGATGGTAAGCCTTTAACAGTAAATTTGAATAGGCAGTTATAGAAGATAAGCCTTTAGCATATATTTTAGGAGAGAAATTTATGGACAGTTTATTTGCTGAATATGAACCGAAACGGTTTGAACCGTTGGCCGTGAGACTGCGTCCTACCTCATTGGATCACTTTTACGGACAGGAAAAAGCAGTGGGGAAGGACAGTTTTTTACGGGCTATGATAGAGCGCGATACAATTCCGTCTTTGTTGTTTTACGGGCCGTCCGGCACCGGTAAGACTACCTTGGCCGGTATTATAGCCGCTATGACCCATAGTCAATTTGTGGTTTTGAACGCTACCAATGCGGGCATTGGTGAACTGCGGGCTATTATTGAAAAAGCACGCAAAACGATTCAGAATTTGCAACAGCGTACGATTTTATTCCTCGATGAAATTCATCGTTTTAACAAGAGTCAACAGGATGTGCTTTTACCATGTGTGGAAGACGGGACTATTATATTAATCGGCGCTACCACGGAAAATCCTTTTTTTGAAGTAAACCGACCACTCTTATCGCGTTTGCGTTTGATTACCTTGGAAACATTGACGCCGGATGCGATTGTCAAAGTATTGCAACGGGCACTTACCGATGAAGATAAGGGGCTTGGTAAGCAACAACTTAAAGCAGAAGAATCTGTATTGCGCGAAGTGGGCATGTTTGTAAATGGTGATGCCCGTATGGCCCTTAATATTTTAGAACAGGCCGCCGCCATGGTTGAAAACGGCGGCGAATTGACCTTGGAAATTTTAGAGCGCGTAGTGGGTCGTCGCATTTACAGTTATGATAAAAAGGGTGATAACCACTATGATACGATTTCCGCTTTTATTAAAAGTATGCGTGGTTCCGACCCGCAGGCAGCGGTATATTATTTGGCGCGCATGATTGAAGCGGGGGAAGATCCTAATTTCATTGCCCGGCGCATTGTGATTTGTGCGGCCGAAGATGTAGGGCTCGCCGATCCGCAGGCCCTCGTAATAGCGAATGCAGCGGCTCAGGCGGCGCACTTAGTGGGCTTTCCGGAAGCACGTATCATTTTGTCCGAAGCTGTTTTATATGTAGCCTTAGCGCCTAAGAGCAATAGTGCGTATATGGCTGTTGATGCGGCTATTCAAGATGTACGTCATTACGAACATGGGGAAGTACCGGAGCATTTGCGGGACGCTCATTACAGCGGCGCGGCTAAATTAGGTCATGGCGTTTCCTATAAATATGCCCATAATTATCCGAACGGGTATGTGAAGCAGCAATACTTGCCGACCCCGTTGGTGGGACGCACCTATTATGAAGGCATTGAGCGCGGCAAAGAAAAAGAATTACTGACTCTTTGGAACGAACGTACAAGCGGTAAAACTTCTAAAAAGTAGTCAATCTGTGGTATAATAAAATGCTAACGAGTTTATAGTTTAATCGGATTGATATGTATAGAGGTGTGTAGATAGATTATGGCGGAACAAAAGAAGGAGCGAGCGAAGGCGGCGCCGCGTAAAACGGCAACAAAGCGCAAGACGACCACTTCCTCGCGGACTGTTAAAACGAATAAAAGCGATAAGGCCCCTAAAATTCGTAAAGAAGTGCGAGGCCTTTTTACCATGCTCTTTGCTGTGGTAGCTTTGCTGGGGATATTTAACATTACATCCGGTACGGTAGTTGATATAATAGCCGGTATTTTTAAATACGGTTTCGGTATTGGCGGTTTGATCCCTTGCCTCTATGTAGGTTATGTGGGCTGGCGTATTTTGTATGCCGACAAAGGGTTTTCAATCACCCGTCGGGGGCTTTTGTTGAGTTTGGTATACTTGTTTGCCATTACGCTCGTAACCCTTCTTATGGCCGGCAATGGGGAAGAATTAATGACCACTAAAGTTGCTGCTCAAGGCGGCGTTTTAGGTGGTATGATAGCCAGCCTGCTACGCAGTTTGCTTGGCAATGTGGGGGCCATCCTGGTGACTATCGTTGTGGAATTAGGTTTAATCCTATTGATTTATCAGATTTCCTTGCGTACCGGTCTTCATAAGGCAAAGGCTAAAACCGATGTAGGTTTGGAAAAAGCGCGCGTGCTTACGGAAGAAACCGTGCAGCATGCGAAAGAACGCTATGCGGATTGGAAAGAAGAACAAACTGAAAAACGCCGCATTTATAATCAAGAAAAAGATACGCGTTTTTCACCGAGTGCGGCCGTAGAAGTACTGACCAATGCAGCACAAGTATCGGCTGAAGCTAAGGCTAAAGCGCAGGAAGAAGCGGCCCGTATAGCGACCGAAGAACAGCGGGTGGCAGCGGAGGCTGAGGCGAAGGCTAACCTTGTGGCAATGGGAGAACAAGTAGATCTTACTAAAGCCCAGGCTGAACGTATTGATGCGGCCCAAGCCGAAGCGGCTGAATTCTATGCCACTGTTGCTTCTGAGACAAGCAATACTACCGCAGCTACTAATTATAATGAGCCTGCTTCAAATGACGAAGATGATGAATTGGAAGTGCCGCCGTTTTTACGCGGTCGTGGCGCCGGCACAACGCCGACTACGACAATAACGAGTGGGGCTACAAGCACGGCAGTTGCTGCCGATACGGCTATGCCTATGGAGGCTAATCCGGCTACCGTTGGTGTAGCAACTGACGGTGATGACGCTTCCGGTACGGTAGCAACCGATTCAGTTGAAACGGAGGCCGTAGCTGCTGATGCAAGTACAATTAATAATACAGAATCTGAGACGGACGTAATTCCGGTAGCGGCCGACACGTTGGCTACCTCTAATATGCACCCCGTACCGACGTTAAAAGGTACGGAAGAAGATACGGCGGCGGTGGCCGTTACTGTTGACGGTAAACCGAAACCGCGCCGCATTGAATTACCGTATCATTTTCCGCCATTGGCGATGCTTGCCAAAGGCCAGCCTAATCAGGTGACCAGTCAAGAAGTTACTCATAATGTAACGGTATTGGAAGAAACATTAAAAAGCTTCGGCGTAATAGCCCATGTAGTAAATGCTACACAGGGACCAACGGTAACCCGCTATGAATTGGAACCGGCGCCGGGCACTAAAGTAAGCAAGATTTTGAACCTTACCGATGACCTTAAGATGGCATTGGCGGCTATTGATATTCGTATTGAAGCACCAATTCCGGGAAAATCGGCAGTGGGTATCGAAGTACCGAATAAAAATACCTCGGCCGTTCATTTGCGGGACGTATTGGAATCTGAGAAATTCCAAAAAGCACGGGGTGGTATTCCAGTAGGTCTCGGCAAAGACATTGCAGGCGAAGCGGTTATTACCGACCTTGCTAAAATGCCGCATTTACTCGTGGCCGGTTCTACCGGTTCCGGTAAGTCTGTGTGCGTAAATACGCTGATTTCCAGTATTTTGTTCAGTCGTAAACCGAGCGAAGTACAGTTAATCTTAGTGGATCCGAAGATGGTAGAATTATCTGTTTATAACGGTATTCCTCATTTAAAAGTACCGGTTGTAACGGATATGAAAAAAGCGGCTGCCGTGTTACGTTGGGCCGTTCGCGAAATGGAAGCCCGTTATCTCACCATGGCTACGTCCGGGGTGCGTAATATCAGCGGTTATAATGAACAATATCCGGAATCGGCTATGCCGCTTATTTTGATTATTATCGACGAATTGGCAGACCTTATGTTGGTGGCACCGGATGTGGAAGAATCCATTAACCGTTTGGCCGCTAAAGCGCGTGCTGCCGGCATCCATATGGTATTGGCAACGCAGCGTCCATCGGTTAACGTTATTACCGGTACCATTAAAGCCAATGTACCGAGTCGTATTTCCTTTGCCGTGGCAACGCAAATCGACTCCCGTACCATTCTGGATATGGCAGGGGCTGAAAAACTCCTCGGTAAAGGGGATATGCTCTTTAATCCAATCGGGGCTAGCAAGCCGATTCGTATTCAAGGGGCCTTCATTTCCGATGAAGAAGTGGAAGAATTGGTGGCCTTTGTTAAACAGCAGGGACGACCTGATTATGACGAATCCATAACGGAAGAAACGGAACAAGGCACTTCGGAAGAAGCGGCCGCGCCGG
>NZ_HF986213.1:13323-22912 GCF_000431435.1 Veillonella sp. CAG:933 | reverse complement strand
TGAACTCTTAGAACGGGCGATTGAGCGCGTTATGAGTGAAGGTCAGGCTTCTACGTCCATGTTGCAACGTCGCTTCCGAATCGGTTATTCCAGGGCGGCTCGCTTAGTGGATACGATGGAAGAAATGAAAATCATCGGGCCTGCTAACGGCAGTAAACCGCGCGATATTTTAATGACACCGGAAGAAGTGAAAACGCGTTATTTCTCATAGGATTTTATGAGTTAAAAACTAGAAGCATTGGTAGAATTAGAAAGTTAAAATGATGTTAGAATTTAAAGGAGGCCGAACTTGTCAACGATAGGCGAAGAATTACGTCGAGAACGTACACGGCGAGGTCTGACTATTAAAGATATTGAACAGGCTTTACACATCCGCTCCGCGTATTTGGAAGCGATTGAAGAGGACAATTATAAGATTATCCCCGGTGATGTGTATGTAAAAGGCTTTATCGGCAATTATGCGGATTTAATGGGCCTTGAACGACATCGCATGATTGATCGTTATAAAAGTTTAATCGGTGAGCCCTTGGGCGTACCTTTGCGGCGAGTAAAACCGCGTAAACTTGTTCATCATGAAGATGTTGAACGGGAAGTGGACATTGTAGTACCTCATTCCAAGCGCTTGAGCTATACGTCACGGCAGCAACGTCGTCAGAAGACGTTGGCTCAGGAGCGATTAGCCGTATCTGTTATTGTTATTTGTATAGTTGTATTTTTAGGCTGGTTATTTTTTGTGTAAATACAGTATAAATTAAGGAGATATGTGTAGTGAGCGACTTTTTAATTACGGAACGGGCGGAGATGGAAGCACGCGGTTGGGCTGAACTCGATTTCGTGTTGATTACCGGTGATGCCTATGTGGATCACCCCTCTTTTGCCGGTAGTGTGATTGGCCGACTGTTGGAGCACCACGGTTATCGGGTGGGGCTCATTGCACAGCCCGACTGGCAAGATGTAAATGCCTTTAAAGTGCTGGGCAAACCTCGATTGGCTTCGTTGGTAACAGCCGGTAATCTTGATTCTATGCTTAATAAATTTACGGCGGCTAAAAAATTCCGCCACAATGATGATTATTCACCGGGCGGTGAAAGCGGTCATCGGCCGGATCGGGCGACACTGGTATATGCGAACCGCATGCGTGAAGCATTCCGTGATGTGCCCGTAATCATCGGTGGGATTGAAGCGAGTTTGCGCCGTTTTGCCCATTATGATTACTGGTCCGATACGGTGCGCCGTTCGCTCTTGGTTGATAGTAAAGCGGACGTACTCATCTACGGTATGGGTGAAAAACAGATTTTAGAATTGGCGAAAGCCTTGGATGAAAATCGTCTGATCGAGCAATTGCCAACCATTAAAGGGATTTGCTACATGTCAAAGACTTTGCCGGAAGGAAAAATCAAGGAATGTCCGTCTTATGAAATAGTGAAAGAAGATAAGAAGCAATTTGCTGAAGCTTTTCGCATTCAATATTATGAACAAGATCCGTTTATCGGCAAAACCGTGGCTCAGCTTCACGGGGACCGTTATGTGATTCAAAACAGTCCCGCTTTGCCGCTCACGCAGGCTGAAATGGATGAAGTATACAGTTTGCCGTTCACGCGGCGTTGGCATCCTCGTTATGATGCGAAGGGCGGCGTGCCGGCACTTAGGGAAGTGCAGTTTAGTCTGGTAAGCCATCGCGGCTGTTTCGGCAGCTGCTCCTTCTGTGCCATTACGAGCCATCAGGGACGCATTATTCAGAACCGTAGTCATGAATCGCTCATCGCTGAAGCGGAACGTATGATAGCCATGCCTGATTTTAAGGGCTATATTCATGACGTAGGTGGTCCGACGGCAAATTTCCGCCACACGGCTTGTGAGAAACAGGGAACTAAAGGTGCGTGCCCCGGTAAGAACTGTGCGGCCCCTCATGCCTGTGAAAATCTCGACACCAGTCATGATGATTATTTAGCAATATTGCGTAAATTGCGTAAGCTCAAAGGCGTTAAGAAGGTCTTTGTGCGCTCCGGTTTACGCTATGACTATGTATTGGAAGATAATAACCGCGAATTTGTGAAAGAATTATGCGAACATCATGTAAGCGGTCAGCTGAAAGTGGCACCGGAACATGTGTCGGAAGCGGTTACGGAAATCATGGGGAAAGCGGACAAAACCGTTTTCCTCAAATTTAAAGATTGGTTTGAAACGGCTAATCGCCAATTAGGTAAGAAACAATTCTTAGTTCCTTACTTTATGAGTTCTCATCCCGGTTGTACCTTGGCTGACGCCGTTGAACTGGCGGAGTTTTTACGGGATCAGAAGATGACGCCGGAACAGGTGCAGGACTTTATTCCTACGCCGGGCAGTTTATCCACCGCCATGTATTATACGGGTATTAATCCGCTCACCGGCGAAGCCGTCTATGTGGCCAAAAAAGGGCGCGACAAAGCGATGCAGCGGGCACTTATGCAATATAAGAATCCCGATAACTATGACTTAGTCCGCGAAGCCTTGGTAAAGGCAGGGCGTACCGATTTAATCGGCTTCGGACCTTTGTGCTTAATTCCGCCTCGTCCAATCGGACGTAATAAGGCCGGTAATCAGCATAGAAAGCAGACCGGTAATCAGCCGCCAAATCGACGGACTCAAGGTGGTCGGTCCGGCTCCGGCAGAAGTCAGGGGTCAAAGTCGAACGACCGTGGCAAAATCAGTATAAGTAAACAGTCAAAACGAGGTGGTTTGGCTGGCAATAGACGACCTTAGTGTGTCATAATGGAGGCGGGCATGAGCATGAAACGATTTTGGCCTATCGCATTATTAATAGCCTTTGTTCTCGGCATGTTTGCAGCGGGAACATATTTTGAAAAAACTGAAGAAAAAGAGCGTACGGCCATTCCGGTTAAAGCGGAGCTGACGATTTATACGGACCTGCCTTCCAACTTGACCACTTTGTTGGCGCAACAGTATGAAATGCAGTACCATGTACGCCTCACCATGTTGCCGATTACGGAAGAACAGATGGCAACGCGTATGACCTTGCCCGCATCCGATCAAAAGGGCGATTTGGTCATCACGACCCGAGATAATTTAGACATCGGTGTTAAATATAATCAATTAAAACCGGTCCTTACCGAAGGGGTAGACGAAATATCCGATCGTTTTAAAAATAACGATGCCCTTTGGGTCGGCATTTGGTATGACCCGGTTGTATTTGCCCAGAGCGATGCCTTTTATAATCGCATGGGCCGCTATGTAACGGCCTGGCAATCATTAATTCTTCCCGGCGATTGGCGCATCATTATGACAGACTTTGTAGCTTCGCGCAGTGCGGCGAATATTTTATACAGCTTTGTCGAAATGAACGGGGAAGAACAGGGTTTGCATTATTTTGTGGAATTAAAACCGCATGTGGTGCAATACGCGAAATTTTTATCGACACCGATTCGCTTGGCCGCCTTGGGTGAAACTGATTTGGGTATCGGTAACTATTCTGACGGTCAGCAATATGTGAACCATAAATATCCGGTGAAAATTATTTTCCCCGCTGACGGTACACCGTATTACTTGACCGGTGTGGGTATGTTAAAAGGCACAACCCATGAAGAAGAGGCGACCCAAGTTATTAAATGGTTATTGTCAAAACAAGTGTCGCAATTTTTGCAAGACAATGGCTTTTATTATGTGTACACCAATCCGGAATTGCCAAATCCGGTGGATTCTTTAGGCCGTGAATTGGTTCTTTGGGATACCAAGGGTGGTTACACGGAAGACGGCAAAAAAGTATTGTTGGATAAATGGATTAGCCAAGTGCGCTTTAGAAAGGATATACAATGAGTAAAAAATTAGGCTATGTGAGTTTAGGCTGTGCCAAAAACCTGGTGGATACGGAGATTATGCTGGGGGCCCTCAAGGATAACGGCTATGAAATCACGGAAACCTTGGATGAAGCAGAAATTATCATCGTTAATACCTGTACGTTTATTGAAAAAGCTAAACAAGAATCGATTAATACGATTTTAGAAATGAGTGAATATAAGCAATTCGGCGCTTGTCGCGGCTTGATTGTGGCCGGTTGTTTAAGTCAGCAGTATCAGGAAGAGCTATTTGCGGAAATTCCTGAAATCGACGCCCTCATCGGTACCGGTTCATGGAATCGTATCATGGAAGCTATCGAAGCGATTGATGATGGCAAACGTATCTGCATTATGGACTCGATTACCAATATTTATAATGAACGCATGCCGCGTATGCAGACTACACCGACGTACAGTGCCTATGTAAAAATTGCCGAAGGTTGTGACAATGGTTGTACTTTCTGTATTATTCCAAAAGTACGTGGTGCTTACCGCAGCCGTACAATTGAATCCATCGTAGAAGAGGTGGAGCGTTTAGCCGCTATGGGCGTTAAAGAAATTAATCTCATTGCTCAGGATACAACGAGTTACGGCTCCGATCTTAACAATGGTAAACCGATGTTGGCGGAACTCTTAAAAGCCCTCGTAAAAGTGGAAGGTATAGAGTGGTACCGTTTATTGTACTTATATCCTAAATATTTCACCGATGAGCTTTTGGATCTTATTGTAGCGGAACCTAAGATTTGTAATTATATCGACTTGCCGTTGCAACATATTAATGACGATATTTTGCGTCGCATGAATCGTAAAGACCGTAAAGCGGATATTGTGAATTTATTGCAAAAAGTTCGCAGCAAAGCGAGTCACGTAACGCTTCGTACATCCCTTATTGTAGGTTTCCCCGGTGAAACGGACGAACAGTTTGAAGAACTTTGCGAATTTGTCAAAGACGTTCGCTTCGATAATATGGGCGTATTTACTTACTCTCAGGAAGACGGTACACCGGCAGGCGCTATGAATGACCAAGTTCCGGAAGAGGTCAAGGAAGAACGTTATCATGCGTTGATGGCCATTCAGGCGGCCATTTCAGAGGAAAATAACCGTGACTTAGAAGGCACGGAGCACGAAGCGATTATCGAAGAAATCAGCGAAGACGAACATGGTCATTTATTGGCTAAAGGCCGCTTGGAAACGCAGGCGCCTGATGTAGACGGCAATATGTACATTGAAGATGTGGCAGGCCTTGAAGTGGGGCAAATCGTGCCGGTTACAGTGGCCCAAGGCTTTGCTTATGACGTGGTAGCCGAAGTGCGCACTAAGTAATTTCTGAGAAGTAATTCCCAAGAAGTAATTCCCAAGAAGTAACGCGCTTTCAGGCGAACTGACGGAATTTGAAGTAACAAAGAAATCGGTATCCGTAATCCCGAATGGGAGAATTGAGGCAAATGATGATAGTAGAATTGATTTCAACAGGTTCAGAATTGTTATTAGGCGATACCATTAATACCAATGTGGCGTGGTTGGCGCGTGAGCTCAATAAGCTCGGTTATACCGTAGCGTTTCAAAGCACAATTGGCGATAATCCGACGCGAATGGAAGACTGTTTTAAATTGGCCGGCAGCCGTGCCGATTTAGTGGTTTGTACCGGTGGTTTGGGACCGACTCAGGGGGATATTACCCGTCCATCCTTGGCAAAAGCCATTGGTCTTGAATTGGAGCTCAATGCTGATGCAGAACGCATGGTAAAAGCCTTTTTTGCCAACAAAGGGCGGGAAATGCCGGATCCGAGCCGTCGGGAAATGATGTTGCCCGTTGGCAGCCAAGCGCTCATGAATAGTTGCGGCGTAGCGCCCGGCGTAGCCGTTCAAGCTGAAGGCACGACGTATATACTTTTGCCGGGACCGCCGGCAGAAATGAAAGCCGTATTTGATGAATCGGTGCGCCCGTATTTGATGGAACATTTTGGCGGTCAAGGTGTTGTTCAATCTCATCGCTATGCGGTGTATGGTATGCGCGAACTGGAGTTGGAATCAGCTCTCATGGATTTAGTCAAAGCACAGCAGAATCCGACCATTGCTTTTTTAATTAAAAACGGCTATATCGAATTACGGATTACGGCAAAAGCTATGACGCCGGAAGAGGCGGAAGCTTTATTGGCTCCATGGGATGCTATCTTGCGGGAACGCCTCGGCGATTCCTTAGGGCGCCGTTTAGAAAAATCCATGCTGGAACTGGTAACGGATGCCTTATTGGAGGCTGAAGCTACGGTGGCTACCGCCGAATCCTGTACAGGTGGCTTGGTGGGGAAAAAGCTCACTGAAATGCCGGGCAGCAGTGCTTATGTACAGGGCGGAGTCATTTCCTACTCCAATGAAGTAAAACACAAAGTACTCGGCGTGCCGCAAGAAGAATTGGATACTTATGGCGCTGTCAGTGAAGAAGTGGCCAAGTCCATGGCGGAAGGTACGCGTAAACTGTTAGGGACAACGTATGGCGTATCTACGACCGGTATTGCCGGACCGGGCGGCGGAACGGCAACAAAACCGGTAGGCCTTGTATATATCGGGGTTTCCGGGCCTAACGGTACGGTAGCCTATCGCAATGATTTTATCGGTGACCGTGAAAGTATTCGTCAGAGTACGGCGGAACGAGCCTTATATCTCTTGTATCAGGCTATAACCGGTAAACGATAAGGTGTTACTTATACTTTTAGAAGTTCTACGTTTACGTTGTGAGCGGAAGGCTTGTTGCAAAAGTATGCTTATCAATTTTAAAGATTAATATATTTATTAAGTCATGTATGATATGACAAAGAAAGGATTATATCATGGAAGGTAGAGAACAAGCCTTAGACAATGCGTTGAAGAAAATCGAGAAAGATTATGGTAAAGGTGCTATTATGCGCCTTGGCGATATTACGGACCGCATGAATATTGAAGTTATTTCCACCGGCTGTTTGGCTATTGACCTTGCTGTAGGTGTAGGTGGTTTTCCCCGCGGCCGTGTTATTGAAATTTATGGCCCTGAATCCTCCGGTAAAACAACCGTAGCTTTGCATGCTATTGCAGAAGCACAAAAGGGTGGCGGCATTGCGGCCTTTATTGATGCGGAACATGCGCTCGATCCTGTATATGCCCGTCATTTGGGTGTCGATATTAATAACTTATTAGTATCTCAGCCGGATAATGGTGAACAGGCTCTTGAAATTACAGAGTCCCTCGTTCGCAGTGGTGCTGTTGATATCATCGTTGTCGACTCCGTAGCAGCGTTGGTACCGAAAGCCGAAATCGAAGGTGAAATGGGCGATGCTCACGTAGGTTTGCAGGCTCGTTTAATGAGTAAAGCGCTTCGTAAATTAACAGGTATTATCAGCAAATCTCGTACGGTTGTAATTTTTATCAACCAGTTGCGTGAAAAAGTTGGCGTTATGTTCGGTAATCCGGAAACAACGACCGGTGGCCGTGCCTTAAAATTCTATTCCACCATTCGCCTCGATGTGCGTAAAGGGGAAGTTATTAAACAAAATAATGAAAACGTAGGTAACCGAACTAAAGTAAAAGTTGTTAAGAATAAAGTGGCACCGCCATTTAAAACTGCTGAATTTGATTTGATGTATGGCAGTGGCGTTTCCTATGAAGGTACTTTAATTGATATCGGTACCAACATGGAAATTATTAAAAAATCCGGTGCTTGGTACTCTTACAATGATGAACGTATGGGCCAAGGTAAGGAAGCGGCTAAAGAATACTTACGTTCTAATCCGGAAATCGCTCATGAAATCGATACTATCATTCGTGATACTTTGATGGCGGAACCGGAAACTTTTGATGTAGTCGGCGAAGAAACGACGGAAGAATAATTCGATGGCTTTGACCAAAGAATATACGCTTACAACGGCCATAGACCAGGCGATGCGCTTTTTGGCGCCTCGCTTCCTGAGCCGCTTGGAGCTGACGCAAAAACTTCAGCGTAAAGGCGTGCCGGCCGATTTAATACATCAAGTATTGGAGCGTCTGGAAGACCTTGATTACATCAACGACGAACGTTTAGCTCATGATGCATTACAATTATACATAAGTGAAGCTAAATACAGTGTTCAGTTCATTCGTAATAAGCTTTATCAACGAGGCTTGCCAATTGGGAATGAACTTTCGCAGTATGATGAAACTGAGCCGGCCCTTAAGTTGGTGGTTCGTCATTTTATCGGTGTTGATGCGGCAGCAGAGGCCGAGTGGTTTGATAACACTTGGCCTCTGGAGGCCCGCGTTGAATACAAGAAAGTTTTTAACTATTTGAAAAACCGTGGTTTTAGCGCCGGAACAATCCGGAATATCTGTGACCGGGTTGCTCGCTATGAGTAGTCTATATAGAGTTTACCTTGACAGGGGATTGATGACAGACTACAATTATAGTAGTCTCACAGTAGTGGGCAAATTTCAAATATGTATGAAACAGACGGCAATTTAGGAGAAGACGAAAGCGCTTCTTACTTTTATATGAGGAGGTGAACATTATTTTAGAGTATAGTATTATTGCCGTTGTAATGGTGCTTATCGGTCTTGGTGTAGGCTATATGATGCGTAAGAACATCGCTGAAGGGAAGCTTAACCGTGCTGAAACTGAAGCGGCTCGTATTGTAGCTGATGCTGAGCGATTGGCTGAGTCTAAGAAAAAAGAAGCCTTAGTAGAAGCTAAGGAAGAAATTCATAAACTTCGCAGTGAAGCGGATAAAGAAAACCGAGATCGACGCAATGAATTACAACGTTTAGAACGACGTATTCTTCAGAAAGAAGAACATCTCGACGGTAAATTGGAATCCTTAGAGAAAAAAGAAGATGCGTTGCATCGTAAAGAACAAGAAACAAAAACTTTAAAAGAACGTACAGAAGCTCTGTACGACCAACAAATGGCGGAATTAGAACGTATTTCCGGCATGACATTTGAGGAAGCGAAAGGAATTTTACTTTCCAATGTAGAACAAGAAATTCGTCACGAAACGGCGGTTCTTGTTAAAGATTTAGAGCAACAAGCCAAGGAAGAGGCTGAAAAGAACGCCCGAGAAATTATTGCATCCGCAATTCAACGTTGTGCTGCGGATCATGTTGCAGAGTCTACCGTATCGGTAGTAGCTCTTCCAAATGATGAAATGAAAGGGCGAATTATCGGTCGTGAAGGCCGAAACATTCGTGCCCTAGAAACCTTAACAGGTATAGATCTTATCATTGATGATACCCCTGAAGCAGTTATTCTCTCCGGCTTTGACCCGATTCGCCGTGAGGTAGCGCGTATTGCCCTTGAGAAATTGATTGTTGACGGCCGTATTCATCCGGCTCGCATCGAAGAAATGGTTGGTAAAGCTCGTAAAGAGGTTGACCAAGTTATTAAAGATGCGGGGGAACAGGCAACTTTTGAAGCCGATGTACATGGCTTACATCCTGAAATTATCCGTATTTTAGGTCGCTTAAAATATCGTACCAGCTACGGTCAAAATGTATTGAAACACTCCGTTGAAGTGGCTCATTTGGCCGGCATGATGGCAGCCGAATTAGGTTGTGACGTAACCCTTGCTAAACGCGGTGGTTTACTCCATGACTTAGGGAAAGCGCTTGACCACGATATGGAAGGCTCCCACGTACAGATTGGTGTGGATGTAGCTAAGAAATACCATGAAAGTGTATTGGTACAGAACTGTATCGGTGCTCATCATGGGGATGAAGAATTCAAATCGGTTGAAGCCGTATTGGTGGCAGCTGCTG
>NZ_HF986213.1:0-13318 GCF_000431435.1 Veillonella sp. CAG:933 | reverse complement strand
AAGCCGTATTGGTGGCAGCTGCTGACGCTATTTCGGCGGCTCGTCCGGGCGCACGTCGCGAAACCCTTGAAAACTACTTGAAACGTTTGACTAAGTTAGAGGAAATTGCCGAGTCCTTTGATGGCGTTGAAAAATGTTTCGCAATTCAAGCGGGTCGCGAAATTCGAGTTATGGTTAAACCTGAAAAGATTGACGAAGCGGAAGCAACCTTATTGGTACGCGAAATGGTTAAACGTATTGAGTCTGAATTGGAATATCCGGGTCAGATTAAAGTCGTTATCATTCGTGAAACCCGCGTTGTTGATTACGCTAAATAATTAAAGAGAACGGAAACGGACTCTTTATAAAAGATTAATAACCAAAAGACTATAATTACCACTCCCTTTGGCGGACGTCACGAGGGAGTGGACAATTATAGTCTTTTTTTCGTCTTGTTTTTAATTGAGAAAAGAAGTATAATAATAGTCCTTGTGAACAAAATAAATTATAATGGCTTATTTCATACCCTAAAAGCAATTGCATAAATTGCATAAAAATTTTGCAGATAAAAAATGAATATATTTAAAAAAATCTTCTTGACATAGAAGGAAAAACATTATCTTTTGTAGAAATATATATACAGTGAAGTTTATTAAGGGATGTGAGGAAATGAGTAGACACTTCGATGCTGAACTGATTGAACAGATAAAAGATGCAAATGACATTGTGTCAGTGATTTCTGAGCATATGACATTGAAGAAGAAGGGGAGGAATTACTGGGGCTGTTGTCCCTTTCATAATGAGAAAACGCCTTCATTCAGTGTAAACCCAGAAAAGGGCTTTTTTTATTGTTTCGGATGTCACGAATCAGGCAATGCGATTGGCTTTTTAATGAAATATGATGGACTGTCATTCCCCGAAGCCTTGGAAAGGTTGGCGAATCGTGCGGGCATTGCGTTACCTCAGCGCGATTTAACCAAAGAAGAATTACATCGGCAGGCACACAGGGAAAGTTTGTACAAGGTGAATGCCTTGGCGGCTACATTTTTTCATAATTGCCTGACGCAGACTGAAATGGGTAAAGCAGGGCTTGCTTATTTGGAGAAACGGGGTCTCACTAAAGACACCATTGAAAAATTCCAGCTTGGCTTTGCGCCCGACAATTGGGACAAACTATATCGCTCATTCAGAGAGCGAGGCATAGATGAACGCATATTAATTGAAACCGGTCTTTGCCGTAAAAGTAATGGTAAAACGTATGATTATTTTCGTAATCGTGTAATGTTTCCCATTATGGACGGAAAAGGGCGTGTGGTTGCGTTCGGTGGCCGTGTGCTGGATGACAGCAAGCCTAAATATTTAAACTCACCGGAATATGAATTATTCAATAAAGGCCATATGCTCTTTGCTTTTGACAAAGCATACCGAACTATTCGGGAGAAAAAACAGGTCATTTTAGTAGAAGGGTATATGGATGTTATAAGTGCTCATAATCGAGGGGTTACCAATGTAGTGGCCTCTTTAGGCACGGCTTATACCAAAGATCACGGGCGCTTATTAGTGCGTCAAGCTGATGAAGTCGTATTGGCCTATGATATGGACGGAGCCGGGCAACAAGCAGCGCGCAGGGCTATTGAGCTTTTACAAGATACGGAATTTAAAGTGCGCGTGGTAGCTATGCCGGACGGCAAAGATCCGGATGATTATGTGCGCAACCATGGGCCGGAAGCATTCTTAAAACTCGTAGATGAGGCCGTGCGGCCATTTGATTTTTACTTGAACAGTGCCATGATTCGGCACGACAGTAATACGATGGCCGGCAAACAGGCTATTTTAGAAGAAGTGTTTCCCCTCATAGGTGCTACAAGCAGTCAGATAGAGCGCGAAAATTATCTGAAAGCACTGGCATTGCCATTGTGGTTGGATAATAGTCAGATTTTTCGCATGTTTCGCCAATACTTGGCCAAAGGTGGGGTAGAATTACCAACCGATACGGCTAGTGCGGTTGTGCCGGAAAATGTGACGACCGAAGAAGACCGATTACTGGCCGCGGCCGTAGTTTGGCCGGCGGCTTGGGAACGGGTCCATCAATATTTACCGTTGGAGGATATAACCAATCCTTTGTACCGTGCTTTGTTTAACAAAGCCGGAGAACTTCTAAGTAAGACCGGTGCGCTTTCGACAGTGGCGCTGGAAGAAATGCTTACTGACGATGAAAAGACCGCTTATGGTCGCTTAATGGTGCTTGGTGAAGGCGAGTATAAGGAAGCACAAGTGGATGGCTATATACGAGCAGTGCGCTTGAAGTCATTACGAGAACAGTATAAACAACATAGTGTGTTAGCAGATCAACTGAACCGGGCAGGTAATCCTAAATTTATTGAGGAATTACGTATTTGCCAGGAATTACAAAAATTGATTAAGGAATGGTCTCGATAAACTATGAAAGAAAGGAAGAGCATTGTGGCTAAGAAGCAAACTAAATCACGGTTAGAAGAAATAATAGAACAATTACTGGCAAAAGGTCGTAAGGCAGGGGCATTAACGAGTAAAGAAATTACGGATGCTCTTCACGAAGAAGTAGAACTTACGGCTGAGCAGTTAGACGATATGTATGAAGTATTACAGAAAAGTAATATAGACGTTATCACCGATGATGCTGAAGTGGCAGCTGAAGAAGATGACATCATCGAAGATGAAGAAGAAAGCGACGAAGTTCGCGAAGCGAAAGAAGTAAGCCTTGACCTTAGTATTCCGGAAGGCGTTAACATTGACGATCCTGTTCGCATGTACTTAAAAGAAATCGGTCGCGTACCTTTGTTGTCCGCTGACGAAGAAATTCTTTTGGCTCAGCAGATTGAAGCGGGTGCCAAGGATGATGCGTCGTATAAAGAAATGAAAGCCGGCGAAAGAGCGAAACAGAAATTGATTGACGCCAACTTGCGTTTGGTAGTTAGTATCGCTAAACGTTACGTAGGTCGCGGCATGTTGTTCTTGGATCTAATTCAGGAAGGTAACTTGGGCCTCATTAAAGCGGTTGATAAATTCGACTATACGAAAGGTTATAAATTCTCCACTTATGCAACATGGTGGATTCGCCAGGCCATTACCCGTGCCATCGCCGACCAGGCACGTACCATTCGTATTCCGGTACATATGGTAGAAACAATTAATAAATTGATTCGTATTTCCCGTCAACTCTTGCAGGATAAAGGTCGCGAACCATTGCCTGAAGAAATTGCGGAAGGTATGGGCATCAGTGTAGAACGTGTTCGTGAGATCCAGAAAATCGCACAGGAACCGGTTTCTTTGGAAACGCCAATCGGGGAAGAAGAAGACTCCCATTTGGGCGATTTCATCGAAGATCAGGATGCTATTGCACCGGATGATGCAGCCAGCTACATCTTACTTAAAGAACAAATCGAAGATGTATTCTCTTGCTTAACCGATCGTGAACAGCAAGTCTTGGTATTGCGTTTCGGTTTGAAAGACGGCAAACCTCGTACCTTGGAAGAAGTAGGTCAGCACTTCAGCGTTACCCGTGAACGTATTCGTCAGATTGAAGGTAAAGCCTTGACGAAACTTCGTAATCGTGGCAAACGCGATAAGATCAAAGACTTCTTATAAGATTAAACATTGGTAGTGACGCACTCTGAAAATTTGAGATTAACGTTGACTATCGCTGGTGTATTGATGTGAATTACACTTTAAGTGTAGATTTTCGGCGTTATATTGACGTGAATCACACTTATTGTGTATAATATTTTGGTGGAATACTGCAGTATTCCCCTATGGGCCTATAGCTCAGGGGTAGAGCAACCGGCTCATAACCGGTCGGTCCCTGGTTCGAACCCAGGTGGGCCCACCATGATTTGAAAGAAAAACCGCTTGTATCAAATTGATGATACAAGCGGTTTTTTGTAGTTATAATGAGGTTCTTGTGCTATAAGACTAAATTAACCTGGCCGGTTTCTATGGCTAACTTAAGAGCATACATTGCTTCTGGATAGGCTGGATATTCCGGCCCCAGCACCACTTTTTTAGGATTCTTATAAATTGTTTTACTGACTACTTTACCATTTCTGCCATTAATCAAATATATCTGCTCTGTAGCTAATATAATTTTTTTAGTATTTAAGTCATAGTAATAATGGCACAGTAGTTCAGATACTGCATAACTGCGATGTGATGTCGAGATAACATATAGCTTCATTTTAATTTCTGGTGTTTCTGTTAATCCGTTTATTACTTCTATATTGTTATCGGCGTAGGTTGTCATGATCTCATCTTTTTCAATTACTGTATAATTCCCTATAGTGAGGTCATTTAAAGTAACAGCATGAGTTGTAGAAACAGGAAAGAACAACAAACCAATTAACATAACCCCTAAAATAAACTTTTTCACAATATCATTCCTTAACTTCAATGGCACATAATAAAAAATATATAATCGCATCAATTCTCTCCAGTGTTCTCTCTGTTACAGCAAAAACTTCCTGTTTAAATAAAGGCAGAATAAGATCCTTCATTATCGCACAACTTTGTATTATTACGGGTCGCTTTTACGGCAGCTCCTGAAAAATGACGCGTATTGGATTCGGTACCGACAATGATGATTAGTAGATTTATCTTACGAGTTCAACCGATTAATATACTCAATCTTTTCCGGTGTAAACACAATCCTTGTCACGCCGTTAGCGTAATAAGAGATTTCATACGGCTGATAGAGCATAGCGATTTTGCCCTCGCCGAGCAAAACATAGTTATTGTTACGAATCGGAATTTTTTTATCGAGAATTTGGAATTCATTGTACTGCAATTGATGTTCGCGAGAGCTGAAAACCGGCAGCATACCTTCCATAACTAATTTATACAATTGCTCATCGTCTTTGAGATGGACATAGTTGGTGGCCGGGATGAGATTTCCTGTATGCTTGTCAAAAACGAGACCTTGCGATGTGTAGTAGCCGTGCGCACTTTGACCGTTATACCAACCGCTTGTGATGATAAGCGATATATAATCATCATCTTCATAGGTGGTTTCGTAGTTTAAATTAACCGTGTACATTTTTTCTTTGTAATAGAGGTCGCGCATTTTATCCACATAAATGGCAATTTCAGTGTTAACTTTAGTTTGCGCTGCTTCATTGTACAGATAAACCAGCGGGTAGGTGAGGTTCATATTCACATCTGTTTGGTGCATTAGAACAGTATAGGCGTCGCTTGTAAATTGGGGACAACTAAGACAGGCCAGAAGACCGGATGAAATAAGAATTTTTTTCCACATACCATACCTCCGTTTACAATTAATATATTTAACACTAAACAGCTTACTTGTTGCTTCTTTCGACAGTGACATGAAAAACTCCTGCTATATCAAGTATTCAACTTATAAAAAGGATGTTTTATGATACAATAATAATAGAAATAAATATAATTACTAAGCACGGAGTTTGTTTATATTATTATATAGAAAGCATATTACAATAGATTTATAGAAAGATTGCGAGGAATGTGAGTGTGACAATGAAAAAGATGACCGATAGGTTAGAAGCGGTGTTTACCTTGATTCCCAAGGCTGAAGTCATTGCCGATATCGGTACCGATCACGGTTATTTGGCGGTAGAATTGGTGCGACGCGGACGTGCTGACAAAGCGATTGCCGGTGATGTAAATAAAGGCCCCTTAGCATCGGCCAAAGCCTATGTGGCGTCAACGGACGTGGCCCAATTTATCAATTGTCGTTTGGGCAATGGTTTGCAAGTGGTAAAAAAAGGCGAATTACAGGGCGCTGTCATTTGCGGTATGGGTGGTTTTTTAATGAGAGACATTATTGAAGCAGGTCCGGAATTATTGGACTTTTATGTACTCCAACCGCAGAATGGCCAAGCGGAACTGCGGCAGTATATGGTGCAACAGGGCTATCGCATTGTGCGCGAAGTGATTATGACGGACATGGGTAAACATTACCAAGCATTCTTAGCCCTTAAAAAAGGCCGAGAATCGGTCTATGTTACGGCTGATGGACCGGTTACACAAGCAACAATTGATGCAAAAGACCCTTATGACGCTCTGCCGGATACATCCCTATTGTGGCTGATAGGAGCGCTGGTTCAACGCGAAAAGCCGCCTTTGTGGCAAGATCACATGGCGCATTTACTTCATATTCGTGAATCGGCCTTGGCAGGTATGACGGATGCTATGGCGCATACGGAAAAATATCAAGCGTTAGCAGCTGAAGTTAAAGAGTTAAAAGAATTAATATAAGCTGATTTGCTAGATGAGTCCAGACAAATGGGCCAATCAATCGATTAATGAATCGACTAATGAATCGGCTAATGAAAATGAATAACAACTTTTATAAAATAAAGGAGGCAACTATGGCAACAGTGCAGGATATCGCCAAAATCGTAGAAAAATTGGCACCAAAGCATTTAAAAGAAGATTGGGATAATGTAGGCCTTTTGGTAGGCGAACGCAACATGGAAGTCAAGGGTGTTTTGACAACCCTTGACGTGACGCCTGAAGTGGTTGCCGAAGCAGAAGCGAAAGGTTGCAACCTGATTGTGAGCCATCATCCGGTTATTTTTAAGGGGATGAAACAGATTACCGATGAGTCTGCCTTGGGCCGTTTGGTTATTGAATTAATCTCCAAGAAAATCGCCGTATACAGTGCCCATACGAATTTAGACATCGCACCGGGTGGCTTGAATGACTTGGCGGCGGCACAAATCGGCTTAGGTAATGTGAAAGGACTTGAGACTGTTCACGAACAAGGTTTTTGCAAAATTATTACCTTTGTACCGGCTACTCACCGTGATGCGGTAATGCAAGCCATGGGTGATGCGGGAGCCGGTCAAATTGGCAACTACAGTCATTGTGCTTTTTATACGGAAGGCACCGGAACCTTTAAGCCGTTGGACGGAGCTAATCCATATATCGGCGAAGTAGGGGAAGCAACTACGGTGCAAGAAAATCGCCTTGAAGCTATTGTGCCGCAGATTTTGGTAAGTGCCGTTATCGAAGCACTGAAAGCCGCGCACCCTTATGAAGTGCCGGCCTATGAAGTGCATCAATTGGTGACACCGAGTGAAGAAGCGACCATCGGCCGCATCGGTGAATTAGCTGATACGTTAGACACGGAAGGCTTTATAGAACTCATTAAAGCTTGTTTCCCACGGGGACGAGCGCGTTTTGGCGGGGCTAAAGTGGACGCTATTACTAAAGTGGCCCTTTGCACAGGCAGTGGCGCCGAATTTATTAAAGTGGCTGCTAAAATGGGGGCACAAGCCTATGTAACGGGTGACGTGAAGTATCACGATATGCAACTTGCCAAAGAACTGGGCATCTTGGTTGCTGATGTTGGTCATTTTGGTACTGAAATTGGTGCGGCTGCTTTATTGGCTGCTCATATCGGTATCCAATTACAAGAACAAAAAATGACTGACGTGCCGGTTGTTATCAGTGATGTACATGAAGATTTTTTCTTCGCGTAAACGAATTAGGCTAAAATAAATTAGGCTTAAATAAATATTGATTAGATAGTTTTTTAGGTAAATAGATTTTTTAAGTAACAAACTATGCTAATTTGATTAGAGTGGGATATCTGGCATAAACAGTGTTGAAGGTCAATCTCAATTAGATGGTTATAAGCTTATTCGATACCTTTAGATGTGCTGTTAGTTCATACAATTATTGAGAAAAAGATAATTGACCTACTTCGCTGTATCTGCTAGACTTTAAGTAGCAAGTATGAAAGGTGATTGCGAGCGTAAGTTCGAGGAAAGTCCGAGCTCCATAGGGCAGGATGCCGGATAACGTCCGGCGTGGGTGACCATAGGGAATAGTGCCACAGAAAAGTAAACCGCCGCTTATGCGGTAAGGGTGGAACGGTGTCGGTAAGAGCGCACCAGCAATATAGTAATATATTGGCTCGGTAAACCCCATCCGGAGCAAGGCCGAATAGGGAAGGGATAAGGGTGGCCCGCCTACCTTTCGGGTTGTGCCGCTTGAGCCTATAAGCAATTATAGGCCTAGAAAGATAATCACCGCTGTGCAAACAGAACAGAACTCGGCTTATTGATTGCTTGCTTAAAACCGCTCTTCGGGGCGGTTTTATTTTAGTCCAAAATTGATTGGCAGATGAGTATAATTAAAACTAGAATGTAGAAAAATATAATACATTTTTTGACTAAACATTGTCACCACATACGTATAATAAAACAATACTAAGAGGATTAGGTATTAAGGAGGGATTGTAATGTCTGTTACAAAAATTGAAAGCTTAGAAGCATTGGAAAAAGTAGTAAAAGAATCATCTAAAGTGGTAGTTGCCGATTTTTGGGCCACTTGGTGCAAACCTTGTGAATTAATGAATCCCGAAATGGAAACATTAGCTGAAGACATGAAAGATGACATTGAAGTAGTTACCATTGATGTGGAAGCCCTAAAAGATGTTGCCTTGAAATATGAAATCCAAGGTATTCCTACCCTTATTTGCTTCAAAAACGGCAAAGAAAAAGATCGCATTGCAGGTTACAAAACGGCAGCTGTTGTAGAAGGCTTAATTCGTTCTATTATTAAATAATGTGTATTAAGTTATAGTTAAGTTTTGCCTGTAATACAGCAATTTCATGTAATATTCTATAGAAAATCTGAATACAACATGATATACTTACTATAATAATTAATATAAAAATTTAGATATTTTCCAAAGGACAGTAAAGTTATTGCAAGCGAGGGGGGTCCACCTGTGAAAGAGAAGACAAACAGTCTGTGGAAATTATTCCAGGAACGTAAACTCAGCCGCCGCACATTTATGAAAACATGTGTGGCTTTGACCGCCATTTTAGGCATGCCACCGACCTTTTTAAATAAAGTGGTGGAAGCGGCCGATACAAAAGAATTACCAACCGTAATTTGGTTACATGGCCATGAATGTACGGGATGTGATGAATCCTTCATCCGTTCTACGTCACCATTCGCTTCCGATGTGGTATTAAACATGATTGCGTTGGAATACGATGATACCTTATCTGCAGCGGCAGGTGCTCCTTTTGAAGCTCACCTACATAAATTATTAAACGATAAAAAAGGGCAGTATGTATTAGCCGTTGAAGGCGGTGTACCGCTTGACGATAACGGTACATACTGTATGGTTGGCGGACGTCCGTTCGTTGACGTGCTTAAAGAATGTGCCGCCGGCGCCGCTTTTATCATTGAATACGGTTCCTGTGCCGCTTGGGGCGGTGTTCAAGCAGCGAACCCTAACCCTACCAATACTGTATCGGTTTCCGAAGTAGTATCGGGTAAGAAAATCATTAAAGTACCGGGTTGTCCACCGATTCCTGAAGTTATGACCGGCGTTATCATGCACTATGCCTTGTTTGGTGAAATTCCGCCTCTCGATGTGGAAGGTCGTCCAAAACAATTCTATGGCAACCGCATTCACGATACATGCTATCGTCGTCCGTTCTTTGACTCCGGACTTTTTGTTGAAAAATACGATGATGAAGGGGCTAAAGCCGGTTGGTGTCTTTATAAAATGGGTTGCCGTGGTCCGGTAACATATAACTCCTGCGGTAACTTACGTTGGTGGAATGGTTTATCCTATCCGATTCAGTCCGGTTCGGGCTGTATCGGTTGCAGTGAAAAAGGCTTCTGGGATAACGGTGTTTTCACACAACGCTTGCCGCAAGTACAAGTGGCCAATACCGTTACCACCGCTGATACCATCGGTACTATTGCCGGTCTTACCGCTTTCGGTGCCGTTGTAGCTCATGGTGGTGTAACGTTGGCTAAACATAAATATGATACAATTCAGCTGGAAAAGAAAATGATAGCTGAACAGGAAGCAAAAAAAGCAGCGTCTGAGCAGACGAATAACGAAGGAGGTAACCACTAATGAAACGTGTAGTAGTTGATCCGATTACTCGTATTGAAGGTCATTTGCGGGTTGAGGTGAATGTAGATGAAGCAACCGGTAAGGTAGAAGACGCGTTGTCCAGTGGTACTGCTTGGCGTGGTATTGAATTGGTAGCTAAAGGTCGCGATCCTCGTGATGTGTGGGCTTTTGTGCAGCGTATTTGCGGTGTTTGTACATCTACGCATGCCATTGCATCCTTGCGTTCCGTCGAAGATGCTTTAGGCATTCAAATTCCTAAAAATGCGAACTATATTCGTAACATCATGCATAGTTGTTTAGATGCGCATGACCATATCGTTCACTTTTATCATTTGCATGCTCTCGACTGGGTTAGTCCAATCGAAGCGTTAAAAGCCAATCCGGCGCAAACAGCAGCCCTTCAGGAAACCGTGCTTAAAAACTACAACTTGAGCGGTTTAGAACCGGCTGAAACACAAAGTACTTCATCGGCGTATCCGAAAGAATTCCCTAAAGGCAATGCAACTTACTATGCCGCTATTCAAGCGAAAGTTAAAAAAATCGTAGACAGCGGTCAATTGGGTATTTTTGCCGCTCAGTGGTGGGATCATCCTGATTATCAATTATTGCCGCCGGAAGTTCATTTGATGGGCGTAGCTCATTACCTCAATATTTTGGACCGTCAGCGTGATATTGTAACACCGCATGTTGTATTTGGCGGTAAAAACCCACATCCGCATTTCTGTATCGGCGGTATGCCTTGCTCCATCTCCATGGATGACATGAATGCACCGGTTAATGCGGCGCGCCTCGCAACAGTTGATGAATCCATTTCGTTGGCTAAGGATTTGGTAAATTACTTCTATGTACCTGACGTGTTGGCTATCGGTCAGATTTACGCCAAAGCGGGTATGGTTGATGGCGGCGGTTTATCCAAGAAACGCGCCATGGCTTACGGTGACTATCCGGATGAACCATACAGCGGTATTTCCAACGGCGATTATTTCAAAAAAATCTTAGTCCGTGCCAACGGTGTAGTTGAAGATTTCGGCCTCGGCGTAGATAAAGCTAAATTTATCCCAATGGATGGTCCTGATTTGATGAATCCTGACTTCTTATCAGAAGAAGTTGAACACTCTTGGTATGAATATCCAAACGGTACTAAGACAGCCCATCCGTCTGAAGGGATTACCAAACCTAACTATACCGGTCCTAAGACAGGTACGAAGGAACATTGGGAATTCCTCGATGAAACTAAGAAATATTCGTGGATTAAATCCCCAACATTTAAAGGCAAAGCCTGCGAAGTGGGTCCATTGGCAAAATATATCGTAGTGTATACGAAAGTTAAACAAGGCATCATCAGTAACCCATCTTGGGCAGAACAGATGATTGTAAAACAAATTGATACCGTTTCTTCCGTATTGGGCGTTCCGGCTCATGTATGGATGTGTAGTACGGTAGGCCGTACCGCTTGTCGTGCCCTCGATGCACAGGTTGCGGTTAATATGAGCCAATACATGTTCAATAAACTCGTAGCCAATATTAAAGGCGGCGACGAAGTAGTAGCCGATATGAGCAAATTCGATCCTAACTCTTGGCCAAAAGAAGCCAAAGGCGTTGGTGTTCTTGATGCGCCTCGTGGTGCCCTCGGTCACTGGAGCGTTATTAAAGATGCAAAAATCGACAACTATCAGTGTATCGTACCATCCACTTGGAATGCATGTCCTAAGACAATGGCCAATGAACATGGTGCTTACGAATCTAACATGATTGATACGCACGTTAAAATTGCGGATAAACCGCTCGAAATTTTGAAAGGGATTCACTCGTTTGACCCTTGCCTTGCTTGTGCAACCCACTTGTACAATAAGAAAGGTGAAAAAATCGTCTCTGTTAATACGGATGCTTTGTGCAAATAATAGGGGGGATTCATATGTTAGAACAACCGGAAAAAAAGCCGTATCGTGTATTTAGTCTGTGGTTGCGTATTTTTCACTGGACCATGGTGCTTTGCGTTACGTTCCTGTTCTGGACCGGTCTCTATATTGGTGATCCCGGTTTCAGCATGTTCGTAGGAAAAGAACCGGCAGAAGCTATTAACAGCTGGTTTTCCATGGAAATGATTCGACGCGTTCATTTCGGATTTGCATTTATCCTCATTTTTGCCTTTATATTCCGCATTTATGGGGCTATTCGCTATCGCGGTGACCGTTTATTACCTAAGTTCCGTAAACGCTTATATTGGGACGGTTTAAAACAAACCACGTTACACTATTTGATGTTGCCACGTCAGGAAGAACACCGTGTGCTTCGTAACTCCTTAGCACGTACCAGTTATTTAATTGTGTATATTATGATGTTCTTCGAAATCTGCACGGGTCTGGCTATGTATTCGCAGATTCGTCCGGAAAGCTGGCTGGCCATTGTATTTAATCCGATTAATTTACTGTTCAATGAATATCAGATCCATATCATTCATCATTATATTGCTTGGTTCTTCTTGTTGTTCACGGTGGCCCATGTATACTTGGCTTTCCGCGAAGACGTAATGGAAGAATCCGGGGAAGTATCCAGTATGGTATCGGGGATGAAATTCTATCCGCAGGATCCGGAAGATATTGAGGATTTATATGGTAAACGAGAATAGTATTACCGTGTTGGGCGTAGGTAATATTTTGCTTACCGATGAAGGGTTGGGCGTACATGTCGTACATCAATTAGAAAAAGAGTACGAATTTAGCCCGGCCGTAAATATAATTGACGGCGGCACCATGGGGATGGAGCTCCTCAGCTATATGCGAGGCATGAAAAAACTGCTCTTGGTGGATGCTGTTAACGGTGGTGAAAAGCCCGGTACAATTTATGAGTTTCCCCATCAGGAAACAGAAAACTACTTCACCGGGAATATTTCGGTTCACGAAGTGGGCATGCAGGATTTTTTGCGCATTCGTGCGTTGCAAGAAGATCCCCTGGAAGATGCTATGGTTATAGGCGTAGAGCCGGCCAGTCTTGAAGTAGGTTTTGAGCCTTCTGAAATTGTACAGGCGGCCTTGCCGGACGTGATACAGCGTGTTATTCGGCAACTAAACGCTTGGGGAATTGAGGTATGTAAGAAATGATAGAAAATTATGGCAATGTGCAGGCCATTTTAAGAGAATTGCAATTGGCGTTAAAACGACTTCGTGAAACGGGGGAGACTCATACAATCTATATTGAAAAAACGGGTCTTACCATGGAAGAACAAGTTGAAGTCATGGAAACGCTGGGGCGTGGTAACATTACCATTAATTTTACGGAAACCGATCAGCCCGTAGAGTGGTATGAAACACAATTCTCCGGTATTTGGCTCGGTACATTTCGCAATGCTCGTGATGAAGCCATTGTGTACACGCTTGAAGTAGGTCGTTATCCAAGCCTCTGTGGCGCTTTTGACGAAGATATTGAAGCTGCTGA
>NZ_HF986212.1:15078-73448 GCF_000431435.1 Veillonella sp. CAG:933 | reverse complement strand
ATTAATCAAAAATAGCATTATATATGATATATAATGTCAAAAAAAATTGTTAAAATTAAATTGATATGATATTCTGAATAAAAGATGAATTCAAAAAAATCGATTTATGGTTTGTGGATTCAAAAAGCATCAAAATCTAATAAGCAGTTCATAATTTGTTGTTCGTTTTATTTATTGGCAATTGGTAATTAAATTGTTATTTAGACGAGTAGGGGGAAGATTATGAAAAAGATTTTTAGCAGAAGAAAACGTTTAATCGTAATGGGAACTATCTTTGCTGTTATGGGGAGTTTGCTTAGTACTAATATAGTATGGGCAGCTCTAAATGATGCCGGAACAGGAACCGGTGTTGCATTTGGTACGGGTTCTAAAGCACCCGCTCCAAGCGCTATAGCTTTAGGATATGGAGCTAACACAATAGACGGAAAAGGTTCTATTATGGCTATTGGCACTAATGCTTCTGCTCAGAACGCATTTGCTACGGCAGTAGGTAGTAATTCTACTGCTTCCGGTAACCGGGCAATGGCATTAGGGCCTACGGCAACGGCAAGTGGTGAGAAAAGCATTGCTATGGGTTTTAAAGGTACAGCTTCAGCGAAGAATACTCTGGCGATTGGTGAATCTTCTGGTGCTAGTAATGAAAGAGCAATGGCGATTGGGACAGGTGCTCAAGCTAAGGGTGAGGATGCTGTATCTTACGGCTCGTCAGCAGAAGCAAGCGGTGCTCAAGCTGTTGCATTGGGGGTTTCTACAGAGGCGAACGAGCAAGGTATTGCTTTGGGGGCCGGCTCTAAAGCAATGACGAAACAATCTATTGCCGTTGGTGCTGTTTCAGTGATAAACGGGCAATACGGCATCGGAATGGGACGAAATACTAAAGTAATAGCAGGTGGTCAGAACTCAATTGCTATAGGCAATGAATCATATGTGGGCGCTCCGGATTCAACAACGCCAACAATCACGACACCACCGGAAAATCAGAATTATGATGTAGATTATACCATTAGCGAGCGATATGAAACTCCACCGGAAGGTGATACTGTGGCGGCAAATGCTAATGAAACCTATAAAAATTCAATAGCTTTAGGGTTTACCGCTAAATCTTTCGGATTCCAAACAACGGCTATTGGCTCCGGTTCGGAGGCTCATGATGCGAATACAATTGCCATGGGGATTTCTGCTGTGGCAAAAGGTAACTATTCTGTAGCCATCGGACAGCAAGCCCATACCGGTTTTGCCAACTCGGTGGCAATCGGTCACTACACTGAGGCGTATGGTGAAGAATCAACTGCTATAGGATATCACTCGCATATCAGTGGGGTGAATAACGTAGCATTGGGGAACTATGTGAGCTTACTAGGTGTTTCTGATTCTGTAGCGGTCGGTTCTCATACGCGCTCATTATTGAATAACTCGGTCGTATTAGGCAATGGCTCATTGGCTACACCAAGCACTGATTTTGATAAAGCCGCCTATCTGTCCGGTGAAGCGTTTGATAAAAAACAGGGTGTTGTATCAGTCGGTAATGTAGCTTACACGGCAACAATTAATGGTGAAACGGAGAGCTTTGAGGAAAATACGCGCCGAATTGTAAATGTAGCCGGAGGTTACGCCGATACGGATGCCGTTAACGTGAGACAGCTACGTACTTTGGCAGACCGCGTAGTAACTGTTTATTCCGGCGGCTCCGATGAGTCCGGTAGTTATGTTGCGGGTAGCACTATTAACAGTACCGGAACACTTAGTACGTTAGCCTTTGATTTTGGTGACGGCTTAAAAGCGGCCGAAGTAGGAGAAGAAGGGGATAAACGAGTTTTCGTAAGCGTTGACTCCGATTATATTCAAAATGTTCTTAATGCTGCCGGCGTAACGATTGCAGATGGCCCAACAGTTACTAAAGAATTAGTTGATATAAATGGCCAACAGATTCATAGTGTGGCCGATGGCACATCTGTAAATGATGCAGTAAATTTAGGCCAGTTGCGTGGTGTAGAATCGAAACTGGATAAGAAAATTGAAAAGACCGGGGCAATGAGTGCAGCGTTAGCGGCGCTTAACGGTACCTATGACTTAGATAATAAAAGCACGGCTATTACAGCCGGCTTAGGTTATTATAAAGGTGAATCTGCACTAGCACTCGGTGTGGCTCATCGTATTAATGATGATGTGCGTGTTAATGCCGGTTTATCCTTTAGCGGCAATAGTGATACAATGATTAATGCCGGTGTATCTTGGTCGGTAGGCAGTGGTGCCAGCACAAGCTCCAATATTCGTAAAGAAAACCAAGAATTGCGTGACCGCTTGGCTAATCAAGAAAGTCGTTTACAGGCTCAACAAGCCGAAATTAATGAATTGAAAGCTGCTATGCAAGCTGTTTTGAATAAGTAAGAGTTAAAATCCTTATATTTTTAAGTATTAATTCTTTTTAAGGCTAATGCTAAGTATTAAGTATAAGTATTAGATACTATATGCTATACGGTAAAGGCTAAATCTTAACCTGATGTTTCCTAGAGGAAACCAGGCAAGGCAAAAAAGCACTTCCAGTCCGTTTGGATTGGGAGTGCTTTTGCTTATTCCGTACCAAAGAATTTCTTCAACTCGTCTAAAAAACGTGTTACGGTCGGTGAGAAAAGTCTGTGTGACGGGGTTACGAGGTACCATTTATTCTCCAGGGTAGGCACGATAGGACGGTAGGTAAGGGTAGGATGATGCGGCGGTAATAGGCCGCTCAAGGTAACGGCATAGCCCAAGCCTTGATCGACGAGGAACAGCATATTGTTGATTAAATTATAGGTGGCCACAATGTTCAGATTGGAACGGCTGGTGCCAAAAAGTTCATAATCAACCGGATTGGCGAAGCCTTGGCGGGATAAAATCAGGGGCAACTCTTTCAGTTCTTCTTTTTGAAGCTGGGTCTTTTGAGTCAATGGATCGTCCTGGCGCATAAGGAGAACGCTTTTATCGCTGCGACCAATGTAAAAGTAGTCATAGCCTTCGCGGAAGTTAGGCTCTACCACGAGCCCTATGTCCAATAGACCTTTATCGAGTCGGTCCATAACAACGGTGTGGTCCCCGGAATATAGGTGCAGGTGAATTTGCGGATATATTTCTTGTAAGTTTTTAAAACACTGAGTGATGTCTTTCATGTGATGGGTTTCGCCACAACCAAAGTAGATATTGCCGTTTAAGAGCTCAGTGTCCTCTTTTAAAGCTCCTTCGGTTGCGGTCACTAAATCAACGATTTCCCGTGCTCGTTGCTGAAGGTAACGGCCTTCTTCGGTGAGTGTTATTTTACGTTTGCCGCGGATAAAGAGAACTTTACCCAGTTGATCTTCTAAGTCCTTCATCTGCTTGGATAAGGTGGACTGAGTAATATGGAGCGTTTCCGCCGCTTTACTGATAGTTTCTTCTTGAGCGATAGTTAAGAAGTATACTAATAATCGCGTTTCTATCATGAAAGGCTCCTTTCAGAGAAGTTTTTATACTTTTTTAAAAAGGTTCAATATATGAACCCTTATTTTACCATTCCTAAAAACGATAGTAAATAAGGACTAATAACTGTTAGTCATAAAAATGAGGATGGGTTACAATAAAGACACCCAAAGAAGGGCACTCAAGAAAAATTAAAAAAGTATGTAACGAATGTTGCCTATTAATAACAGTATTTAAAGGAGATGTTTAACTATGAGTAAATCATTGGTTGCGTATTTTAGCGTTACCGGCACGACTAAACAGGTGGCACATAATTTAGCCGAAGCGATTGGCGCAGATTTATATGAAATCAAACCGGAAGTTGCTTATACGGCGCCCGATTTGAATTGGACGAACAAACAGAGCCGTTCATCGGTAGAAATGGCGGATATGTCATCCCGTCCGGCTATTCAAAAGCCGTTACCTGATATGAAATACTCTGTTTTATATGTAGGCTTCCCTATTTGGTGGTATCGGGCACCATCAATTATTAATACATTCTTAGAAAGTTTTGATTTAACCGATGTGGTGGTTATTCCGTTTGCTACGTCCGGTGGCAGTGCTATGGGCAAAACCAATGAAGCTTTGAGTCCATCCTGTGTGGGTGCCGTATTAAAGGAAGGCCGTCGTTTTTCAGTCCAAACATCAAAAGATGAATTGAAACAATGGTCTAAATCTTTTAACTTAGGAAATTAAGTGGTCGGAACTTTTGATTTAGGTAATTAATTGGGAGAAAAGAGAGTACTTATGAAGCAATTATCACTGACATTATTGCATCGTCGAGAGCGAATGGCAAAACATTTGAAGCGCGTGAAGCGAATTGGTAAAACAGCAGTTTTGGGACTGCTTTGTATGAGTTTACAAGTAGGAGGAATGAGCGTAATGGCAGAAAATACAAAAGAATTATCCAATAAAGAAATGCAGTTAGTAACAATCAGTAAATATACGGCAACCGGCGATCAGGCAAAATTGAAAGACGCTGTTAATGAAGCGTTGGATAAAGGTCTGACAGTTAATGAAGTCAAGGACGCTATGGTACAGTTATATGCCTATACCGGTTTTCCAAGAAGCTTAAATGCCTTGAATGTATTGATGAATACCGTAAATGAACGTAATGCTAACGGCGTGGCGACGGAAGAAGGCAAGGCAGCTGCTAAAACTATTTTAGGGGCTGACGCTATGGCGGAAGGCACGAAGACGCAGACTGAATTGGTAGGCGGTGAAGTAAAAGGGGCACTCTTTGATTTTGCACCGGCGTCTGATCAGTATTTGAAGAGTCACTTGTTTGGCGATATTTTTGCTTCTGATGTGTTGAACTGGCGTGAACGTGAAATTGTTACGGTAGCGGCATTGGAAGCTCTTTCCGATGTGGATTCGCAATTAAATGCACATCGCGGCATTGCTAAGCATAATGGCGTGACTGATGCACAGCTTAAAGCAATTTCCAAGGCTGTTCATGATGAAAACAACGTATCACCGTTCCCGGCCGGTGCTTTTAATGAAGGCTATGCTCAATATTTCAGCGGTAAAAGCTGGTTGGCACCGCTAAATAGCGAAGAAGTGGGCATTCATAATGTAACCTTTGAACCTACCAGTCGTAACGATTGGCATGTTCATCATGGGGCCAGTCAGATTCTCGTCGTAGTGGGCGGTAAAGGTTGGTACCAAGAAGCCGGTAAACCGGCGCAAGCTTTAGCGGCCGGCGATGTGGTATATATTGCACCGGAAATCAAACACTGGCACGGTGCTACGGCAGACAGCTACTTCTCTCATTTAGCCATGACGGTACAAAAAGAAGGAGTATCGGTGACCTGGATGGAACCTGTTTCTGATGCGGAATATAAAGACCTTAAGTGGGAACACAAATAATATAAAGGCTTAGAATGTTAAAAATCCCGCTCCGGAATTTCGGAGCGGGGTTTGTTGTTTATTACGCAATTAATTGAATTTGATTTCTATATCTGGTTTTATACGAAACCAATCCAGTGCCAGTAAGTGGCTGCGTAAATGAGTAACATAATGTAGCCGATGATGGTAATCGGAATACCGGTTTTCATGAAGGTTTTTACTTCGTAGGTGCCGGAACTGTAGGATACCATGCCTTGAGGTGAGTTAACCGGCAAGATGAAACCGAAGCAGATGGAGAACTGCGCGATTACCGTAAGGCCGATTGGGTTAATGCCCGGCATGTTAACAGCCGTTACGATAGAGATTACAATTGGAATCATGGCCGAAGATAAAGCGGTGGCCGAAGCGAAACCTAAGTGAATCATAATCAAGAAGAGGGTAATCGTTGCCAAGAGTGCGAATATAGACAATGTTTCAAGGGCAAACATGTGAATGAACGCGTTGGCGAGCCACGTAGCGGCTTTTGTTTTCAGAAGTGCACTGCCAAGGCTGATGCCGGCGCCGAACATAACGATGGAACCCCAATCGATACGGCTTTGAGCATATTTCCAGTCGATAATACCGATACCCGGCATTAAGAATAAGGCAATCGCTACGATGGTTGTGGTGGTTGTATCATATTTGTGCAAATGACCGCCGGTAGCCCAGAAACCGAGCAAGATAACGGAAAGAGCCAGTAATTTCTTTTCGTTGAAGGTCATAAGACCGAGGTTCTGTAGATGTTGCTGTAATTCTTTTTGAGAACCTTCCAAATCATGTTCATCCGGCTTTAGGAGCCACATGGATAAGAAGTAGTAGATTACAATCATTACTAAGGAATAAGGGGCAGCTGCGAGCAACCAGTCAAGCCAAGATACAGTTGCGTTCAACTGCGAAGAAATAAAGCGACAGCAACCAAGTTCTGTGCGGCTGCAGTCTGTACCATGATGTTCCAGAGGGTATCCGCCTGGGTAGCGCCGATAACGAGAAGGGCGGCGAGCTTACTTTGACGATTGATGCCTAAGCTGTCCAAAATACCAAGGATAATCGGAATTAAGCAGGCGAGACGGGCTGTCGCACTCGGTACGAAGAAGGACAAGATAAAACCGGTGAAAATAACGCCAATGTAAATGTGACTCGTTTTAGTACCGATACGGGATAATACGTTTAGCGCAATACGTCGGTCAAGGCCGGTTTTGGTCATGGACACGGAAATGAACATGGCTGCTGCCACTAAAGCCCAAGCTGGTGTGGAATAACCGGAAATGGCGATTTTTAGCGCATTGCTGGTGCCGAGAATTTTGGTCGGTGCGTCGATATTAGGTGCCGTCCCCAATAAAACTGCTGTCAAAGCTGTTAACATGGTGGCGCTTACCGGATAGGATACGGCACTGCTAATCCAAAGCACGATGGCGAAGAACAAGATGCCAATCATGCGGTGTCCGGCCGTGGATAAGTCGCTTGGCGTCGGTAGCAATAAAATACCGATTAATACAGCAAAACTGAGAATAAGACCGATTAATTTACTTTTTGGATAACTCGAAGTTGGTGGTGTTGCCGCCGGAGTTGTCTGTGTACTCATGATTCATCATCTCCTTTTGGGAAGAGTTTATTCATATTAATAATAAACTCTGACGATAAATATTAATGAAGAAAAATAATAAAGTCGAAAATAATGCCAAATTACTCATAAAATAAGTGTCGCAAAACAAATCGGTCGGATGTTTTGCGAAGGATTTAGAGCAATTAAGAACTCTCTTTTTTCTGTTGTAAAACAACACGATACTCAATAAATACACATTGTGTTGTTACTATAAGATTTCGACAATACAGTGGGAATTCCTTCATCGAACTGTTTAAATTTAGTCGAAAATACACGAAATGTAAAAAACCTCCTATAACAGGAGGTTTTTTATTATAGTATTTTGTTAATGAAAGAGAATTGGCGAATTCATGCTGTTGGCAAATAAGTAGTTAATGATGGATTATAAACAATATGGCTAAATAATAGAGAATTCAAAGTTAATTGGCTATTATTAGTGGCTAATCTGTTGTTGATAACCCTTAATTGTTTTATTGGCCTGCATACTGCATATCTCATTATGAATACACGATTCGTCAAAAAATTATTGCTTATCGATGTTCATTCCTTTTAATAAGGCTTGTTCGGAATGCTCCATGTGGATGCGGGCAATTTCACGGGCTTGCGCCGGATTGCGATCGGCAATGGCTTCAACGAGCAGGCGATGCTCTTCCCAGGTTTTTACCAAACGCCCCGGTTGATTCATCGACATGGTACGGAAGCGCAAGGTTTGTTCGCGTAAATTGTGGATGATTTCCACGAGACGTTCGTTACGGGATGCTTTATAGAGTACTTCGTGGAAGTTAATGTCCGCTTCCACCACTTTGTCCATATTTTTTTCTTCCATAAAGGTACCGATTTCGACGAGCATGCGTTCTAAAAACTCAATCTCATCCGGTGTGATGCGTTCCGCCGCTAATTGGGCTGCCAATTCTTCAAGGGCGGAGCGGATTTCAAATACTTGTGTTACGTCTTTTAACGAAATGTCGGCTACATAGGTGCCGCGATGGGGAATCATAACAACAAAGCCTTCCAATTCCAACTTACGGATGGCTTCGCGCACCGGTGTACGGCTTACCCCTAATTCTTCGGCCAAAGGCACTTCCA
Source organism: Veillonella sp. CAG:933 (assembly GCF_000431435.1). NCBI lineage: Bacteria > Bacillati > Bacillota > Negativicutes > Veillonellales > Veillonellaceae > Veillonella > Veillonella sp. CAG:933. The sequence continues at coordinate 65,401 of NZ_HF986212.1, read as the reverse complement.
TTAATCGTTCGCCCGGTTTGAAAACACCGTCGCGAATGGCTTGACGCAAGGTTTCACATACAACTTCACGAAGCGGTTTGTAAGAGTTTAATACGATTGGTTGTAAACGTCCTAGATCTTTGTTCATTAGGCTAAAGCCTCCTTGCCGTGGGTTTTAGTAATTAAGGAAAGCCAATTGTGGCCGGCCGCTTTAATTTCCTCTTGCAACGTCAGTGCTTCGCGAGCCGCATCGAGATAAACGACCATGGTAGGACCGCTGCCGGTCATGATAGTGGTATAACCGCGGTCAGTGAAAAATTTCTTGCAACTTTCGAGTTCCGGATGAAGCGGGAAAATTAATTCTTCAAAGGTATTGCCGCTGACCTTCATAGCCTCTTTGATGTCGCCGTCGTTAATGGCTTTTTCAACGGCATCGATAGTTTGGCTGTTAAATTGCGATTCATTGTTAAAACGACTATAAGCCGCCGCGGTGGATATGGATAATTCCGGTTTTACCACGAGGAGCCAATGGGGTCTGCCGGTCGGCAAGTAGCTCAGTTCTTCGCCGCGTCCTTTACCACGCGCCGTGCCGCCCTTCATGAGGAACGGTACATCAGAACCGAGGCCGTTAGCGAGGGTCATGAGTTCGTCGTCGGTAAGGCGCAGGTCCCAGAATTTATTGAGCCCCAAGAGCATAGCGGCCGCATCGGAGCTGCCACCGCCAAGTCCCGCTGCAGGTGGTACGCGTTTTAATAAGTGGATGGCGCCGCCGGTAGTGCAACCCGTATAGGTTTGCACGGCCCGCAAAGCTTTCATGGCCAAGTTTGTTTCGTCATAGGCCATCATGTCGTTCATGTATTGAGGTAATTCCGGTGCGGAACCGGAGAAAACGACGGAATGATGTTTGGCAAAATAAATAGAATCACCCAAATAAATGGATTGGAAAATAGTATCGATATTGTGATACCCGTCATCGCGCTTATTGAGAATAGCTAAACCGATGTTAATTTTGCTGAAGCTAAGTTGCTCCATGGATATCCTCCTTTGTGTGATGAATGGATAGATTACTCGCTTTTATCGGTTAATTATCTAGTTGAAATTATAAGTTGGTTAGGTTAAGATGAACATAGATATATTATACCTTAATAGCTTCTATATTTAACTATAAATTATACGCTATTAACGGACAAATTTCAATTTTTCTAGGAGGAACTATGCAGTTCAAGTGGGGTCAAACCGTAAACGCCATAGTTATGACGACCATCGGTTCATTAATTTTTGCCATAGGGCTTGATGCTTTTATTGTACCACACAAGTTGGTATCCGGTAGCTTAAGCGGTGTCGCATTAATGCTTTATTATCTGACGGGAATTCAGGTCGGTACTTTGAATCTCTTGCTTAACTTACCGATACTCTGGGCTGCCTATCGCTGGCTGGGCCGTTTGCATTTGATGATTACCATCTTCGGAACGGCGGTAATTTCCCTCTTAATCAACGTCTTTGAATTTATGGCCGATTATCATATGACGCAGGATCCTTTGATTGGATCGTTGCTCGGTGGTATTTTATGCGGTCTCGGTCTTGGCATCGTGTATCGCTCCGGCGGTAATACGGGCGGCCTTGATCCGATTGCCATGATTATTCGCAAATATTACGGCCTTCAGATGGGCAGTATTATTTTTGGCATCAACTTTGTTATTTTAGTCGCAGCGGCTATAGTAATCAGTGTGGAAGCGGCGGCGATTACGTTGGTAAGCATTTATGTACAAGCTATGGTTACCAACAAAGTAGTAGTTGGTTTTAATCAGCGCAAAGCTATTTTTATTATTTCCACGTGTCCGTATAAAATCTGTGATGTTATTATTCACCAAATCGGTCGTGGCGCCACGATTTTAAACGGTGAAGGCGCTTACACGCATCAGCACAAACAGGTTATTTTGGTAGTTGTAGGCCTTATGCAGGTGGCAAAGTTGAAAGCGGCCGTGCAAAAAGAAGATCCGTCGGCCTTCATGATTTTATCCGATGCGGCGGAAGTTATCGGACAAGGTTTTACCATTCCGTTGGCTACGCCGGCTACGGTGAATGCCGCCATTGAGCGGTCCGTGCAGACCGGTGCTATGAGTGATGCGTTGCCGGAAGAACCGAGCGGAACAGGCGAACATAAAGCGTAAGTCCGCTATGGCAAAGGCCGGGCTGATACTTTGCAGAGGTTTAATATAGTTTTGATGTAGTTTTACTAGGAATTGAGAGATGAGTGAGTCAGATTTTTGACAACAGAGAATAGGGGGAGCAACATGGAAAAAGACTGGCGTACAACGATAAAGGTCATGATTTTGGTGACGTTCGGGACGATGCTGTTTTCCTTCGGGGTCAATTCGTTTATTGTACCTCATAAGCTCGTAAGTGGCGGTATCAGCGGCATTGCGTTGATGTTATATTACTTAACGGGTATTCAAATCGGTACATTGAACTTAATTTTAAATATTCCGATTTTGTATGCGGCCTATCGTTGGCTCGGTCATTGGCATTTAATGATTACCATCTTCGGTACGGTTGTTTCATCGTTCATGATTAATGCGTTTAGTTTTATGAACGTGTATCATTTGACGACGGACCCGTTGGTAGGCGCTATTTTAGGCGGGATTTTTACCGGTCTCGGCATGGGGACTATTTATCGGTCCGGCGGTAATGCGGGCGGCCTTGATCCCATTGCGTTGATTATTCGTAAGTATTACGGGCTACAAATGGGGAGTGTATCACTGGGTATCAACTGTGTGATTCTCTTTGTGGCCAGCTTCATAATCAGTGTGGAAGCGGCGGCCATTACGTTGGTATGCATTTATATTGCGGCCATGATTACGAACCGTGTAGTAGTCGGCTTCAGTCAGCGTAAAGCGGTATTTATTATTTCCTATAAACCATACAAGATTTGTGATTTGATTTTGTATCAATTCGGTCGCGGGGCTACGATTCTAAATGGTGAAGGGGCCTACACACATCAGCATAAGCAAGTGATTCTGGTTGTAGTCAGTCTCATGCAGGTGGCGAAGTTGAAAGAAGCGGTGCAAAAAGAAGACCCCACGGCGTTCCTCATGGTTACCGATGTGGCTGAAGTTATTGGCCGCGGTTTTTCCATTAAATCTTCAGCAGCCACGCAACAAGCCATTGAGCGTGTTCGGGCTCAGGTTGAAATGAATGATTAAATGAGTTTGGCGATACATGAAAGTTAAACGTTTATATTTTAGTAGATAGTCGTTCCTGATTTTAAGGAATTTTACAGTATATTCAATACAATTGGAGGCTGCACTATGGCACATGAATTAGCAGGTAAATTGGTTCGTCCGGAAGATTTGATTAACTTAGAGGCGGTAATTGAAGCCTATTATAACCAAAAACCGGATTATGACAAACCGGAACAGCGCATTTCTTTCGGTACATCCGGTCATCGCGGTAAATCGTTAGCGGGCAGTTTTAATGAGCTTCATGTGGCAGCCATTGCACAGGCTATTTGTGACGGGCGTAAGGAGTTTGGTGCCACCGGCGTTTGCTTCGTCGGGCATGATACGCATGCGTTGTCGGAACCGGCGTTGGAAACGGTTCTCGAAGTACTGGCTGCCAATGGTGTAGTGGCGGCGGTAGACGGTGAAAATGGCTTTGTACCGACTCCGAGTGTTTCGCGTGCCATCATTCGTTACAATGAAATTATTGATAAACAAGAGAAAATTGCCTTTGTGCCGGACTTTTTAAAAGAAAAAGTAGGTCACGGCAAAGCGGACGGCATCATCATTACACCGTCCCATAATCCGCCGGACCAGGGCGGCATCAAATACAATCCGATTAACGGCGGCCCCGCTGATACGACGGTGACGAAGTGGATTGAAAATAAGGCTAATGAATATTTGCAAAACGGCGGTGAAGGTATTCGTCGGGTGGCCATCGATGAAATTGATTCGGCGTTGCAATGGGAATATGATTACAAAGGTCTTTATGTTAAAGAGTTGGCTGATGTGATTAACATGGATGCCATTCGTAAAGCAAAACCTAAAGTGCTCATCAATGCTCTCGGCGGCAGCGGCATGGAATATTGGGAAGCCATCAGCGAAGAGTATGGCCTTGATTTAGATATTATTAACAATGAGTACGACCCGACGTTTAGCTTTATGCCTTATGACCATGATGGGGTTGTGCGTATGGATTGCTCCTCCGAATATGCCATGGCGGATGTGATTGCCAAAATCGGTGATTATGATTTGGCCGTGGGAAATGATCCTGACTACGATCGTTACGGTATTGTTACGCAAGATGGCCTTATGGCACCAAATCACTTCTTGGTGGCAGCCGGCGCGTATCTGTTCTTGAATCGCAGTTGGCAGGGTAAAGGTTTTGGGAAAACCGCCGTTGTGACTCAGATGGTGGATAAATTCTGTAGCGATAACGGCATTAAAGTGTATGAAGTGCCGGTAGGCTTTAAGTATTTTTCTTCGCTGTTATTTGACGGCACCATCGGTATCGGCGGCGAAGAAAGTGCCGGTGCTTCGTTCCTCAAAAAAGATGGTACGGTTTGGACCACGGATAAAGACGGTATCATTATGGGCCTCTTGGCCATGGAAATGTTTGCCGTTACCAATGGCCTGACGCCGGATGTTCTCTATACATTCCTTACGAAACGTTACGGCGATCCCGTGTTTGAACGCATTGATGCTCCTTGCAGTAAGGCTGCGAAGGAACGGTTGAGTCAATTACAATCGAGTGATGTGACGGCTACGGAGCTTGCCGGTGAAGCGATTGAAGATATTCGCACTACCTCGCTGTATGGTGACTATGCTATCGGCGGATTGCGCATTACGACGGCCAATAGCTTTTTGGTAGCCCGCCCGTCCGGCACGGAAGACTTGTATAAGGTGTATGCAGAAACATTCCAAGGTGATGAGGCGTTGGCACAACTTTTGAAAGCCGGTCAGGAATTGGTTGATGAAGTAACGTCCCGCTAGCAGTCTATATGGTATTGCGCCACGAATTGTGGTATAATATAACATCATTGAAATTAGAGAGTACTGATAATGTAGGTATAAGGGAAAGGTGAATCGCATGAAAGTAGTTGTAACCGTAGTAGGGGTAGACCGAGTAGGTATTATTGCGCGTGTAGCTACCGTATTGGCTGAGAACGATGTAAATATTGTATCGATTAACCAGACGATTTTAGACGGTATGTTTAACATGATTATGATGTGTGAAGCTAAGGATCAGACAGCTTTACCTAAAGTGCAGGCAGCTTTGAAAGCTGAAGGGGAAGCTTTGGGCGTTCAGATTCAGGCGCAACATGCGGATATCTTCCTCAGCATGCATCGTATAGGGTAGGTGATGATATGTTAAGTATTGAAAATATCCTCGAAACCAACCAGATGATTCATGACAATAAATTGGATGTTCGTACCATTACGATGGGCATCAGTTTATTGGGGTGTACAGCCGTAGACGGCAATACCCTTTGTGATCGTATTTATGATCATATTACTAAAGAAGCGGAACACTTGGTAGCCACCGGTGAAGCCATTGAGCGCGAATACGGTGTGCCGATTATTAATAAGCGCGTATCTGTTACGCCGATTTCACTTGTGGCGGCGGGTAGTGATTTAATCAATTATGTGCCCGTAGCCAAAGCCTTGGATAAAGCAGCCAAAGCTGTGGGTGTTAACTTTATCGGCGGTTTTTCTGCCTTGGTAAGTAAAGGTTATACCGATGGCGACCGTCGTTTAATTGCGTCCATTCCGGAAGCCTTGGCGACGACTGATTTAGTATGCAGTTCTGTAGGTATCGGTTCCACTAAAGCGGGCATCAATATGGATGCCGTAGCAGAAATGGGTCGTATTGTTAAACAAACAGCCGAACTTACAGCGGACCGTGATGCTTTCGGTTGTGCTAAGCTTGTTATTTTTTGTAATCCTGTTGAAGACAACCCGTTTATGGCCGGTGCCTTCCATGGTGTTACGGAAGGCAATACGACGATTAGCGTCGGTGTCAGCGGACCGGGCGTTGTTAAGCATGCCTTAGAAGCAGTACGGGGACGACCTTTTGACGAAGTGGCGGAAACGATTAAACGTACGGCTTTCAAGATTACGCGCGTAGGTCAATTGGTGGCTCAGGAAGCGTCGCGGCGTTTGGGTAAGCAGTTCGGGATTATCGATTTATCCTTGGCGCCTACGCCTGCTGTAGGTGATTCGGTAGCGCATGTTTTGGAAGAAATGGGCATTACCTCTTGTGGGGCTCATGGCACCACGGCGGCATTAGCTTTGTTGAATGATGCGGTTAAAAAAGGCGGGCTCATGGCATCGTCTCATGTAGGCGGTCTCAGCGGTGCGTTTATCCCTGTAAGTGAAGATAAAGGCATGATTGATGCCGTATCCGTAGGCAGTTTAAGTTTAGAAAAATTAGAAGCCATGACCTGTGTGTGCTCTGTAGGGCTTGATATGATCGCCGTACCGGGGGACACATCGGCAGCTACTATTTCGGCAATTATTGCCGATGAAGCGGCTATTGGCATGATTAATAATAAAACAACAGCTGTTCGTTTGATTCCGGTTCCGGGTAAAACTGTGGGCGAAATGGTTGAATTCGGCGGCTTATTGGGCTATTGCCCAATCATTGAAGTAAGTCCGTTTGGGGCGGAAGAGTTTATCCAGCGCGGTGGACGAATTCCGGCACCTGTACGCAGTCTTACGAACTAAGAACGAGCACGAGGAGGTGCGGTAATGACGGTGTACGTGTGGGCATTCGTGGTGGCGTTGGTCATCTCGTTTGCGATTACACCGCTGATTAAAAGGTTGGCGATTAACATTGGGGCTATGGATAAGCCGGATGCGCGTAAGGTGCATCACGGTTCCATTCCTCGCTTAGGTGGCTTGGCCATCTTTATAGGCTATATTGTTTCGGTCCTCTATACCGTAAAAGATTTGCAGGCCGTAATGGGACTCTTATTGGGTTCCGTTGTGCTTGTGGGTGTCGGTATTTGGGACGATGTGAAGCAAATTGGTCCAAAAACAAAATTAACAGGTCAAATTTTAGCGGCGGTTGTAGTCGTGGCCTTTGGTAACCAGGTTGAATTTATTACCAATCCTTGGGGTCATGTGTTCTACTTGGGCTTTTTGTCGATACCGCTTACCATCTTTTGGATTGTAGGCTTTACGAATATTGTAAACCTTATAGATGGTCTTGACGGTTTGGCAGCCGGCATTTCATTGATTTCAAGCCTGACTATTTTCACAATTTTGTGGCAAATGGGCCAGGTTGACTTAGCGTGCGTTGCGTTGGCTTTGGCCGGTGCGGCGCTCGGTTTCTTGCGTTACAATTTCAACCCTGCAAAAATCTTCATGGGTGATACGGGCAGTATGTTATTGGGCTATACAATGGCCACAATTTCCGTTATGGGTGCCGTAAAAACGGCCGCCACCATTTCGTTGGTAGTACCGGTAATTGTATTAGGCCTGCCTATTTTAGACACTACCTTTGCCATCATTCGTCGTAAGATTAACGGCCGACCGGTATTTAAACCGGATAAAGGCCATATGCATCATCGCCTGTTGGCACTCGGCTTGTCGCAAAAACAAGCTGTATTGTTGATGTATGCCGTTACGGCGTTGTTGGGCTATGTAGCTATTTTGTTGGCAAAAGTAAATATATTGGTCGGCATTATTATAGTGTTGGCTATTTTGTGTGTTTGCGTGTTTATTGCAACTAAATTGGGGATGATTGCGAAAGATGAAGTCATTGCCGAGGAAAATAGAGCAGCAAATAGACATTAATATAGGTGCGCTTGTACGCTTGTACAAGCGCCTTCGTAGCATGCAGGGTATGTAGGCTGGCTAATCATGGGAGGTATTATTACATGTTGAAAGTGATGACAATTTTTGGGACCCGTCCCGAAGCGATTAAGATGGCGCCGGTAGTTAAGGCTTTACAAGCTGCTCCGGATATGGAAGCGATTGTGACGGTAACGGCACAGCATCGTGAAATGCTCGATCAGGTTTTGGATTTATTTGCGATTACGCCGGACTATGATTTGAACATCATGAGTCAGGGCCAAACTTTATATGATGTGACAACCAGAGCCTTAGAAGGGCTAAAGGATGTGTTAAAAGAAGCAAAACCTGATGTAGTACTCGTTCATGGTGATACGACAACTACTTTTGCCGGCGCGTTAGCCGCTTTTTATCAGGAAATTCCGGTAGGCCATGTAGAAGCCGGCCTCAGAACGGGTAATATTTACTCACCGTTCCCTGAAGAAATGAACCGCAAATTGACCGGGTCTTTGGCAACCTATCACTTTGCGCCGACTTCCAGTGCGGAAAAGAACTTGATGAAAGAAAATATCGGTTCGGCTCATTTATATGTGACCGGCAATACCGTTATTGATGCCCTTCAGACTACGGTTAAAGATAACTACCAATTTGAAGAAGATTTGCTTAATAATTTAGATTATAAAAATCGTCGTATTGTGCTCGTAACGACCCATCGTCGTGAAAACCTCGGTGAACCGATGCGTCATGTATATCAAGCCATTCACCGCTTGGTCGATGAATTTGATGATATTGAAGTCGTATTCCCGGTACATAAAAATCCGAAAGTTCGTAAAATTGTTAAAGAAGTATTGGGTGATGTAGAACGCGTTCACTTAATCGATCCGCTCGAATATGAACCGTTTGCCAATTTAATGGCTCGTTCTTACTTATTGATGACCGATTCCGGCGGGATTCAAGAAGAAGCACCGGCTTTGGGTAAACCGGTATTGGTACTTCGCAATACGACGGAACGTCCGGAAGCGGTAACGGCCGGTACGGTACGCCTGGTAGGGACTGATGAAAATACGGTCTATGATACAGCCCATCGATTATTGGCGGATAAAGATGCTTATGATGTGATGGCCAACTCCGTAAATCCGTATGGTGACGGTGTTGCGTCCAATCGTATTGTTGAAGCACTGCGCTTTGAATTTTTGCATAGCGGTAAAAAACCGAGCCGTTTCGGTTATTAATTTATAGTATTTAGGTAGTAAATAGCTGATGTTATTAACGCCCTCAGTTATATATATCAGCTAATGTATCTACCGCTCGTAAGGCCGTTTTTTTACTAAAAACTTTGAAAAAACGGCCCTTGTATTCGTAAAAAGTATACACAACATTCTTAAATATAATAAAAAGATTAGTGATGAATTATAATTAAAAACGAAAAAAGAATCGATGAACAGCTTGAAACTTATATTGTTTTAAAAATTGAATTCATTAATAATTTTTATAATAAGAAAATTGGATAAAAGTATACTTGTTATAGGTATATTGGCTAAACGTATGACAAAATGTTATAATTTAGTGAAAGTTGAATTTTGTTATAATAAAGAAGTTAGAGATTAGTAGTATTCATAGTTTCCCCGTTTTAACCATCACAAAGAAGGTGATTCCAATGAAGCGACTCGATCCAACCACACTAAAAGCACTGAATGTGGCCTTATCGGCAGGTTTCTCCCTGTTGGTCAGCATTCTGGGCTGTCTGGCTATAGGCCGTGGCTTAGACTATCTGTTTGATGCGTCACCATGGTTTACGCTGATAGGAGGGCTAGTAGGAGGATTAGGAGGCCTGTACTCCTTGTATCTTCGGGTTGTGTCGTGAGGGGGCTTAATCGTGGAGGTATTCTTGGATTTTGTAAAACGTATGACTTGTTACCTTATCGTGGTAACCGTAGCATCTACATTATTATTAGAAGTCTTTGATTACGAGAGATACATTTTAGGCTGGGTTTGGGGTTGTGCTATTAATTTATTATATTTATTGATTTTAGGTTTATGGGTTTATAAACTTCGCCATAAAGAACTACGTACTATTGAAAAAGCGACTAAGCTGGGTACTTTAATTCGTATTACGCTGGTCGCCATCGGCACCTTGCTGGCCGTTTATTTATTTGAGAATTTTCCGTTTGTACCATATATGTTGGGCTTGATGCTATGGCGTCCGTTGACGATATACGAACGCATCCGGTATAACCAAGCGGATAGTCCCAATGTGATTTAATGTGTATTAATCAAAATTTCGATAGAGTAATGGGGTAGCAATATAGGCGAAAGGAGGTGAACCTTATGGAATTACATACCGGGACTCATGACGTCGTTCACATGTGGGGCATGGCTTTTAATATGGATACTATCTATATGACTTGGGTAGTGTTTGCTATTATTATAGTCGTTGCCTTTTTTGCTACACGGCAGGTCAATATGGTTCCATCAGGCGTACAAAATGTAGTTGAGTTTATTTTAGAAGCTATTGGAAGTCAGTTAAAAGGTCCTTTAGGTAAACACTTTAGTAAGGTAAGTTCGCTACTATTTACTTTCTTTGTTTTTATCTTAGTAAGTAATGAATTGGGGCTGATACCGAGTCCCCATATTTTGACATCGCCTACTAACGATTTAAATACGACCTTAGGTCTGGCCTTGGCCAGCTCAGTGAGTATTTGGGTTATTGGGGCAAAGATGAAAGGACCGTCTTATTTTAAGCATTTCTTTCAGCCCTTTGCCGTATTTGTTATCTTCCACATCATGGAAGAAATCTCTAAGCCGGTGACGCTCAGCTTTCGTCTATTCGGCAACATTGTAGCAGGTGAAATTGTATTAGAGTTGTTAAACGGTTTGGCACCGTATTTGACACCGATTATTTGGCTCGTATTCAGCTTATTTGTCGGCGTTATTCAGGCCTTCGTTTTTACAATTCTCGTGACGTCATACTTGGGTATGGCAATCAACAATGAGGAACATTAATCACCACGGTATTACCAACCATTATTTTGAGTATCTCAGGTTGTATTCGTAACATTTTCTAGGAGGATTTTATTATGGAAAAAGCAATTTTGTTGTCAGTAAGTGTATTCAGTGCTTGTTTAGTGGCAGGTTTGGCAGCGATCGCAGCAGCTTTTGGTGATGCATTGGCAGTTCATAAAGCATTTGAAGGTATGACTCGTCAGCCTGAAATGGCCGGTAAGATTATGACTAATTTATTTATTTCCATCGGTTTGATCGAATCTATTCCTATCATTGCTACCGTTATCGCCATCGTACTTGTATTTACTGATGTTATCGTTGGTAAATTATAATTCGGTTCTTTATTAAATTGAACAGACATAAGAAGGCAAGTTATAATTCCAAGTTTAAGAGGGGGTTACGCCGTTGGTAGAAATAAACGGTACATTGCTGGTTCAATTTATCAATTTCTTTATTTTAGTTGCTATTTTAGCAAAATTTGCGTTTAAACCTTTAGTCGGTGTGATGGAAGCCCGTCGCAAGAAGATTGAAGGCGATTTGGCGAATGCACAGGCTACTTTGGATTCTGCGGAAGCTACCAAAAAAGAGTATGAAGCACAATTAGCCAATGCTCGTAAAGAAGCTCAAGCGATTGTTGAAAAGGCAGCCCAATTGGCTGAACGGAATACGCAGGCTCAAATTAAGGAATTAAAAGAACAGCTAGTACGTGAAAAAGAAGAAGCTCGTAACGAAATTGCCCGTGAACAAGCAAAAACTATGGAAAAAATGCGTGAAGATATGATTTCACTTTCTATGGCCATTGCCGGCAAAATTGTTGCTAAGAATATGGATAGTCAAGCCAATGTGGACCTTGTTAAAGAAGCCATTGAAAAGCTTGACAGTAAAGCATTAGGGTGATTGGTATGAGCGTAGACATTGTAACAGATAAATACAGTACCGCTATCTTTGAATTGGCGCAGGAACAGCAAATTCTGGAACAAATGGAAACGGATCTTTCCTACGTAAAAGAAGTTATGGATACGCAGTCTGAATTAGGCACCTTATTGTTGTACCCGGCCCTCGATGCAGAGGCAAAATGCAATGTTTTGGCCAAAATATTCGGTGAAGCCATTAATACGATGGCACTTAACACCTTATTTGTTATGGTCAAACGCGGACGCATACGGTATATTCAGTCTGCCATTGCTGAGTTTATTAACAAAGCACGGGAAGCACGTGGCATTTTCTCCGCCACTGTTACAGTGAGTGAAGCAATGCCGGACGAGATTTATACGCAGTTGGCCGATAAATTAAAAGCGATTACGGGTAAGCAATATATTTTTACAATCAAAGTGGACCCAACCATTCTGGGCGGCTTTATTATCCAAATTGGTGATACGCGTATTGATGCAAGTTTGATGCGTCGTATGGAGGATTTAAAGAAATATTTGCTTAAGTCCGATACAACAGAGATTGGGGTGAATGGTTAAGTATGAAAATGAAGCCTGAAGAAATTACTGCCATAATTAAACAGCAGATTCAGGACTATGATGTGGAACTTAACGTTGATGATGTGGGTACCGTACTCGAAGTAGGTGACGGTATTGCGCATATTTACGGTCTTGAAAAGGCCATGGCAGGTGAATTGTTAGAATTACCTCATGGTGTTTATGGGATGGTACAGAACCTCGAATTAGATAACGTAGGGGCTGTATTGTTAGGTAATGATTTCCTTATTAAAGAAGGGGACCAGGTACGCCGTACAGGTCGTATCATGCAGGTTCCTGTAGGTGAACAACTTATCGGTCGTGTAGTTAATGCCTTGGGTCAGCCGATTGACGGCAAGGGATCCATTACGGCAGAAGATCATCGACCAATTGAATACCCGGCACCGGGCATTGCGGATCGTAAATCCGTATTTGAACCGTTGCAAACCGGTTTGAAAGCAATCGACGCCATGGTACCTATCGGTCGTGGCCAGCGTGAACTTATTATCGGTGACCGCGGTACCGGTAAATCGGCGATTGCCATCGATACCATTTTGAATCAAAAAGGTCAGGATGTAATCTGTATTTATGTGGCTATCGGTCAGAAAGAATCTACCGTAGCTCGTGTAGTACAGAAATTACAGGAAGCCGGCGCTATGGATTACACTATCGTAGTATCGGCCGGTGCCTCTGAAGGCGCTCCTATGCAGTATATTGCTCCGTATGCGGGTGTTGCCATGGGTGAACATTTCATGTACCAGGGCAAACATGTACTTTGTGTATATGATGATTTATCCAAACAGGCAGCGGCTTATCGTGCCATGAGTTTGTTACTTCGTCGTCCACCGGGACGTGAAGCATATCCAGGGGACGTATTTTATTTACACTCTCGTTTGTTAGAACGAGCTGCTAAATTATCTGATGAATTGGGCGGCGGTTCCATTACGGCCTTGCCGATTATTGAAACGCAAGCCGGTGACGTATCCGCTTATATTCCTACGAACGTAATTTCCATTACGGATGGTCAGATTTTCCTTGGCACCGATATGTTCTACTCCGGGATTCGTCCGGCTGTTGACGTAGGTTTGTCTGTATCCCGTGTAGGCGGTAGCGCCCAGATTAAAGCGATGAAACAAGTTGCCGGTAAATTGCGTCTCGATTTGGCGCAATATCGTGAGTTGGCAGCCTTTGCTCAGTTCGGCTCCGACCTTGATAAATCGACCAAAGCACAGCTTGATCGCGGCGAACGTTTGACAGAAATGTTAAAACAGCCTCAGTACTCACCTCTTAAAGTTGAAGAACAGGTAGTTTGTCTATATGCCGGCATTAACGGTTACTTTGCCTCTATTGAAGTAGCCGATGTTCCTGCATTCCAGAATGAATTATTGCGTTATGTTCACAGCAACTACAGTGAAATTTTAACGAATATTCAAACATCCAGAATCTTAGACAAAGATACGGAAGAACTTTTGATAAAAGCGATTAATGAATGCATTGAATCCTTTGGTACTTCCCATCACTTGATTACTTCTGAGGAGGCGTAGGCGATGAGCAGTGCACAGGATTTACGTAAGCGCATTAAAAGTGTTACGAATACGCAGCAGATTACGAAGGCCATGAAAATGGTAGCGTCTGCTCGATTGCGCCGTGCACAGGCCAAAGCAAAATCTACGGAACCATATGCAGAAAAGTTAGGTCAAATCCTCACAAATGTATCTGCTACATTAGAACCTGAGGTGTTGGCGTCCTATCCGTTAACCGCGGTACGCGAGGTTTCGCGAACCTTATATATTCTGATTGGCGCCGACAAAGGCTTAGCTGGTGCTTATACCAGTAATTTGATTAAATATTTTGCACAGGAAACTCGTGAAAAAGCACCTGATACGTATGAGACGATTACGGTTGGTCGTAAGCCGACTGATTACTTGAAGTATCATCAGTATCCGGTAACGAATTCTCATGTAGGTTTTTCCGACAAACCGGAATACAGCCATGCTAAACAAATTGTAGATGAAGCATCTAAGTTGTTTTTAGAAGGCGAAGTTGACGAAGTTATCTTGATTTATACTCATTTCGTAAACTCTTTAACGCAGAACGTGACCAGCGTGAAATTATTGCCGGTTGTCACGGAGCCGCATCATGAAGGGGAGCTTAATGAGCTATATATTTATGAACCTTCCGAAAAAACTATTTATGACCAATTGTTGCCTAAATATTTGGAAATTACTGTGTATAACGCTTTATTGCAAGCTTCCGCCAGTGAGCTTGGCGCTCGCATGACGGCTATGACTTCTGCAACAGATAATGCAGGGGATTTAATCAGCTCACTTAATTTGGAATACAATAAATTACGACAAGCCGGCATTACCAATGAAATTTCTGAAATTGTCGGTGGTGCTAATGCCTTGCAATAGGTATAACTACAAAGGAGGAGAGACCTCTTAAATGAGTAATAATATCGGTAAAGTTGTACAGGTTATCGGACCGGTAGTCGACGTTCTCTTTACGGCGGGAGAGCTTCCGGCTATTTACAACGCAATTCATATTAAAAAAACAAGCGAATCCGGCAAAGACGAAGTGATTGTGGTTGAAGTAATGCAACACTTAGGTGATGACACCGTGCGTGCCGTTGCCATGAGTTCTACGGATGGCCTGACTCGCGGTATGGAAGCGGTGGACACAGGAGCCCCTATTTCCGTGCCGGTTGGTGATGGCGTGCTTGGCCGTATCTTTAACGTACTTGGTGAAACGGTTGACCATGATGATACGCCGGTAAAGGCGTCTGAAATGTGGCCGATTCATCGTCCGGCCCCTAAATTTGATGATTTAGCTCCGGAAACCACCATTTTAGAAACAGGTATTAAGGTCGTTGACCTTATTGCGCCGTATGTAAAAGGTGGTAAAATCGGTTTATTCGGCGGTGCCGGTGTAGGTAAAACCGTATTAATCATGGAATTAATCCATAATATCGCAACGGAACATGGCGGTTACTCCGTATTCTCCGGTGTAGGTGAACGTACTCGTGAAGGTAATGACCTTTGGAACGAAATGAAGGAATCCGGCGTTATTTCCAAAACAGCATTGGTTTACGGCCAGATGAATGAACCACCGGGAGCGCGTATGCGTGTAGGCTTAACGGGCCTCACCATGGCTGAATATTTCCGTGACGTACAGAAACAGGACGTACTCTTATTCATCGATAACATTTTCCGTTTCATTCAGGCCGGCTCGGAAGTATCCGCGTTGCTCGGTCGTATGCCGTCGGCCGTAGGTTACCAACCAACCTTGGCCAATGACGTAGGGGCCCTTCAGGAACGTATTACCTCCACTAAAGAAGGTTCCATCACGTCCGTACAGGCCGTATACGTACCTGCCGATGACTTGACTGACCCGGCTCCGGCTGCTACGTTTGCGCATTTGGATGCGACCACCGTATTGTCCCGTTCCATCGCTGAAATCGGGATTTATCCGGCTGTGGATCCGCTCGACTCCACCAGCCGTATCTTGGATCCGTTAGTTTTGGGTGAAGAACATTATAAAATTGCCCGCGGCGTACAGGAAGTATTGCAGAAATATAAAGATTTACAAGATATTATCGCAATCCTCGGTATGGAAGAATTGTCGGAAGAAGATAAATTGACCGTTGCCCGTGCCCGTAAAATTCAACGTTTCCTCAGCCAGCCATTCTTCGTAGCCGAAGTATTTACCGGTTCGCCAGGTAAGTATGTACCGCTTAAAGAAACTTTGCGCGGCTTCAAAGAAATCTTGGAAGGTAAACATGATGATTTACCGGAAAATGCATTCTACATGGTAGGCACCATTGATGAAGCCATTGCTAAAGGAAAGGAATTGACGGAGAAGGGGGAATAGTTCATGAGTGAAGGCAAGACCATGCATCTCGATGTAATTACCCCTGACAAAAAGGCCTTTTCGGGTGAGGTTAAATTTGTGGTAGTGCGCACTGAATTGGGCGAACTCGGTATTTTACCGCGCCATGCCGATTTAGTGGCAGCCCTTGAAATTGCACCGCTTCGCATTGATTTACCGGACGGTACGCGCCAATTTATGGCTAATTTCGGCGGTTTTATGGAAATTAAAAATAATGTAATTACCATTGTAACGCCGAATTGCGAATTGCCTGACGAAATCGACGAAGACCGTGCCAAACGCGCTAAAGCACGTGCGGAAGAACGTTTGAAATCAAGAAATGCAGACATAGACTTCCATCGCGCTGAGCTCGCACTACAACGTTCCTTATTGCGTATTGATGTTAAGCACAAAGTATAAGTCATACGCGTAAGTACAAAAAAACAAATACAATTTAGGGACTGCTTCGGCAGTCCCTTTTTTGATGTAGTATAAAGTTTGTATTGCTTAATTATGAATTAAAATAGAGGGTCAAAAAAGTAAATTGGCGGTCCGGGGAGGAAAAAAAAGATGAAAAGATACTCCCAAAAGTACTATAGGAGTGTACTGATTTATAGTTGTTAATTTTGGTTTGCTATAGTTTAGGGCTATAGCAACAGCGGGCTGTGATTTTAAGCCTATATATTTTTGATTCAGTTATATTGCTGACTTTTGCCATAAATTGCACTAAGTATACACTTTGAAATATGACGTAAAACTGCTTACAAAGTGTCCACTGTGAAAAGAATGACGTAAAACTCTTGTTGACAGCTTTTTGAATGATTGGTATAGTTATCACATCGAAACGACAACGAGTCATCGATAGCCTACATCAACATACAGTATCGACGATGAAGAGATAAGTAAACGCAGGGCGTTGGCACAGAGAGTCCCGTAAGGTGGAAGGGGATGCAAAAGAATGCGAAGAAAATGGTCTTGGAGTATCCGAGGTGGAATGCGCAAGCTTTAGTCTCGGCGGATGCAACCGTTATAATGCCACGGTATAATCTTACAACTGTAAGACGTACCGGCTGAGGGCAGAGCCGTGAGGTTTTGCTAAATCAAGGTGGTAACACGTTATAGACGTCCTTGTTCACAGCGGTGAATGGAGGATGTTTTTTTATACCGGTTTTAGCGGTAATGAACAGTCACCACATAGCAAGTATGATAATGGTAAAGAGGATAGTAAATGTTGAAGGCGTTAACAACTGTAAACGAACAGCGGAGTTGAGAGGCCGTTGCTCGGACGGGGCAGTGAGTGTTAATTAAATGATAAACATAAGTATTAAGAAATGAGTTTTTCAACGTTTGAGAAAGAAGAGAGAAGAGAGTAACGGGCTTAGGGAGGAGTGATGCAAAATGCCCATAACGGTAGTGAAAGACTTGCCGGCCATTGCCAAACTGGCGGAAGAAAACATATTCGTCATGGATACGGTAAGAGCCGAAACACAAGACATTCGGCCGCTACAAATTTTAATCGTTAATCTGATGCCGACTAAAGAAATAACGGAAACACAGATTTTAAGAGCATTAAGCAATACGCCGTTACAATTGGACATCACCTTACTTCATATGGCGAGCCACAAGGCGGCGCATACATCGGAACATCACCTCAGTTCGTTCTATCGGACCTTCGATGAAATCAAAGATAAGTTCTTTGACGGGATGATTATAACCGGTGCGCCGATTGAGCTGATGCCGTTTGAAGAAGTAAATTACTGGCAGGAGCTGACCGAGATCATGGACTGGAGCGAAAACCACGTGTATTCGACCCTCTACATCTGCTGGGGCGCTCAAGCCGGACTGTATTACCACTTTGGTATCGACAAAGAATTGTTGCCGACGAAGCTGTTCGGGGTTTTTGAAAACGAGGTCCTTAATAAAAGGCCGATGTTACTTCGCGGTATGGACGAGATTTTCTACATGCCCCATTCAAGGCACACGACGGTATCGGTTGATGAGATAAAAGCGAATCCGAACTTAGAGATTTTAGCTGCTTCTAAAAAAGCCGGTGCTGCCATAGTTCGTAGTCTGGACAACAAACACATTTTTGTGTTTGGCCATTCGGAATACGATCGAGATACCTTGCAGCGGGAATATGAGCGGGATAAAAACTTGGGACTCGACATTGATGTTCCTGAAAACTACTATCCCGACGATGACCCGACAAAGGCGCCTATCGTGCGTTGGCGGTCCACAGGGACGCTGATTTTTACAAACTGGCTTAACTATTACGTGTACCAAGAAACACCGTATATTATTGAACAAATTCAAAAAATGAAACAGCAATGTAAACACAATCAGACACAAGCTGTTTAAAGTAGTGTAAAGACCAATGCTGATTGGTCGAAAAAATGGTATCGACAGCCCAAGCGGTTGTTATATATAAAATAAAGAGAGATTAGGGATTGTCGGCGTGAGAAACCGACGGAGAGAAAAAGGAGAGATTTTATTATGAGCAAACAGTACAAATTCGAAACAATCCAATTACATGAAGGTCAAGTTATCGATGAAACAGGCGCCCGTGCAGTGCCGATTCACCAAACTACAAGCTATGTATTTAAAGATGCGCAGCAAGCGGCCGACCGTTTTGCCCTTCGCGATCCGGGTGCCATTTATTCCCGCCTCGGTACACCGACTAACGATGTGCTTGAAAAACGTATAGCCGCTTTAGAAGGCGGTGCCGGTGCATTGTCCGTAGGCTCCGGTTCGGCAGCCATTACTTACGCCATTGAAAACGTAGCCGGTACCGGCGACAACATCATCGCCGCTTCCACTTTGTACGGCGGTACATATAACTTATTCAGCTCTACCTTGCCACGTTTTGGCATTACGACTAAATTTGTTGACCCTGATGATTTGGACGGTTTTGAAAAAGCCATCGATGACCGTACGAAAGCGATTTATGTGGAAACCATCGGAAATCCGAACATCAACCTTATCGATATTCAAGCAGTGGCGGATATTGCCCATAAACACGGCATCATCCTTATCGTAGACAATACTTTCGGTACCCCATACCTCATTCGTCCGATTGAGCATGGTGCCGACGTGGTAGTTCACTCCGCCACTAAATTCTTAGGCGGTCACGGTACGACTATTGCCGGTGTTATCGTTGAAAGCGGTAAATTCGACTACAAAGCCAGCGGTCGTTACCCTGATTTCGTAGCCGGCGACGTTCATTACAACGGCCTCGTATATGCAGACCTTCCAATTCCATTCACCGTAAAAGTACGTGCTCAGTTGCTCCGCGACACCGGTGCCGCTTTGACACCGCTTGCAGCATGGCTCATTTTACAAGGTGTTGAAACCTTATCCTTACGTGTAGAACGTCATGTTGAAAATACGCGCAAAATCATCGATTTCTTGGTAAACCATCCAAAAGTTGCTTGGGTAAACTATCCGGAATTGAAAGACAGCAAATACAAAGCCTTGGCTGATAAATACTATCCAAAAGGTGTAGGTTCTATCTTCACTTTCGGTATTAAAGGCGGCAAAGATGAAGGCATTAAATTCGTAGATGCTCTTGAAATCTTCTCCAACTTGGCTAACGTAGGCGATGCAAAATCCCTCGTAATCCATCCATCCAGCACAACTCATGCGCAGCTTAATGAAGAAGAACAAAAAGCGGCCGGCGTAACACCGGACATGATCCGTATCTCCGTGGGCATTGAAAACGTGGAGGACTTAATCGATGATTTGGCACAAGCTTTGGAACACGTTTAAGTCGACAAATCCGGCTAAGAATGAATACGCCTTTACTTTGTACTGGTGGTATTAAAAAATAAAATTAACTAAGCCCTTGAGGAAATATTGCTCCTCAAGGGTTTTCTTTTCTTACATACCTATACTCTATACTTTAGCATTTTTATCTTATGCTTCTAGTTTTATACGCTAAGACTCTAAATTTTGAAAAACTCTATCTGATAATCATATTTTTAATAACAGATAACTTGACTTAAAGTTAACTCAAAGGGGTACAATAATTACAGTAAATAATGTGTCAAAAGCATAATATAGCATAACTAAAAACTTACAAGGAGATGATACAATGACAATAAAAGAAGTTGCTGAAAAGTTTGATATTACAACGGATACCCTTCGTTATTATGAACGCATCGGCTT
This sequence comes from Veillonella sp. CAG:933, assembly GCF_000431435.1. Lineage (NCBI taxonomy): Bacteria > Bacillati > Bacillota > Negativicutes > Veillonellales > Veillonellaceae > Veillonella > Veillonella sp. CAG:933. The sequence continues at coordinate 45,126 of NZ_HF986212.1, read as the reverse complement.
GATTCCAAGCGTGCCGCGTACGGCATCAGGCATCCGCGATTTCGACGAAGTAACCATCAAGTGGGTTGAATTCGCCCTTTGCTTTAAAAAAGCAGGCGTACCTTTGGAAGGTATCGTGGAATATGTAAAACTTGCCTTGCAAGGTACCGGTACCGAACCGGCTCGCCGCGAAATCCTTGTGGAAACACGGGATAACTTGCTTGAAAAACTAGAAGAAATTCAAAATTGCTTGGAACTTTTGAATCATAAGATTGATGTTGTGTATAAAGACTGCGGTTCATATACACAACAATTGGTGGATGATTGGAAAAAGAGTCAGCAATAAAATATTCTCTAGCAACATGCTAATGTTGTAGTAAGATGTTCCCTATAAGTATAAGCAAAAGAAGGGTTCCCCTCGTAGTGCGATCGTTTCACGCTAAAGCACTACTCCGGGGAACCCTTCCTTTTGCTTTCAGTCATAGAACTAACATCCTTGCTACAACATTAGCAAATCAGTTACATAGAGAATATTTTGTTGCTGTGGGGGACGAAGAAAGAAGAGAAAAAAGATATGTTCTCGTACCGCTGGGCTGACAAGCAGCAAGGCGATACTCCGAGCATATCTTTTTTCTTGGAGGGATTATCATCTCAATTTAAAGTATTGGGAGTTTATATTGCAAGCATAATGATTAAGAGCAAATTTACTTTGAGGATATTTTTTTATGGTCTGAGTCCATCGTCTTCGGGAGCGGTGACTTCTACGGTTTCACCGGCGGCACGACGTGCTTCTATTAATTCGGCACCCCAGTCTGACATTTCGCCTAAAATGCGGCGAAGGCTTTGGCCGCGTTCGCTTAGGCTGTATTCTACACGCGGAGGGACTTCGTTATATACAGTGCGGGTGATAATGCCCGCATCTTCCAATTCGCGAAGTTGGAGGGTGAGCACACGTTGAGATATATTGGGCATCAAACGTTTTAATTCGCCGGTGCGCAAGGTTCCGTTACCTAAATGGCAGAGGATAGATACTTTCCATTTGCCGGTAAGAGCTTCTAACGTAGCCTCAATGGCTAAATGATATAAGTTTCGCAAAAATTTTTCACCTCCAAAACATTGAATATAGTTAAATTGTAACATTTATGTTCCTATAATACAAAAAAGTGCCGTCTTTTCAGGACTAATACTATGCTCTATAATTGCAATTGTTACAAGTTCAGTAAATGAATTCGTGTGAGAGTATAAATTTTTTATTGAAGAAAATAGCGTATAAAAGAGATGGGAGGATTTTTGGAATTATATGGATAAAACAAAAATGGCGCTTATAGCGCTGGCGATGATGTTTTTCGGTACGGGCATTACGGAATTCATTCCTGTAGGTCTCTTGCCGATGTTTTCACAAGAATTTGGCGTAAGCTTGTCTGAAGCGGGCAGTACCGTTTCACTTTATGCCTTTGGTGTAGCCGTAGGCGGCGTAATTTTAACATCCCTAACGGCACAAGTAAATCGCAAACGCCTTTTGGTATTTGCGGTTGCCTTATTTTTAATTGGTCATGTGTTCACTGCGATGGCCACATCTTTTACTTGGTTGTTGGTTGGCCGAATCATGGCGGCTGCGGCTCATGGCTTGTTTTTTGCCATTGCATCCTCGGTAGCCGTAAGTTTAGTGGCGCCTAATAAAAGTGCGGGTGCGATTGCCTTTATTTTTAGCGGCTTTACTATTGCAACGGCTTTTGCGGTGCCACTCGGAACGTATCTCAGTGAATTTCTAAGTTGGCGTGTATCTTTCTGGGGTGTTGTGACCGTATCGGCCCTTACTTTATGGCTCAACTTGCGTTATATTCCTAACAATGCAGGTCAGATTGTGAGTAAACCTAGTTGGGGCGATCAATGGAAATTGATTACAACGCCACAGATTATTTTGTCATTAGTAATTACCGTATTAGGCTATGGTGGAACCTTCGCTACCTTTACATATTTGTCACCGATTTTACAAAATATTACAAAGATTAGTGCATCTGCGGTTAGTATTGTGCTTATCATGTATGGCATAATGATAGCGATAGGAAATTACTTGGGCGGTCGTTTTGGTAACTCCAATCCGATTAAAGCTTTGCTTTACACCTTTATCGTACAAAGTTTGATTCTCTTTTCATTTTACTTAACCTCTGGTTCGCCAACGGCAGCGATTATTACTGTGGCCGGTATGGGTATATTAGCGTTTATGAGTGTGCCCATGTTACAGGCGACATGATATTAGCAAAACGTTTTGTACCGAGTGCTGTTGATTTAGCTTCGTCTTTGAACATTGCCGGCTTTAGCGGTGGCATTATGTTAGGTGCTATTTTAGGCGGCATAGTCATTGATTTTGCGGGCCTTGCCTATACGCCGTTGGTTGCTGCTCTTATGGTAGGTCTTAGCGTAATTTTGACAGTAGTAGCTATTGTTTTACAAAACGAACCGGTTCATGAAACGGAAGCTGAAGGATTATTAACTAATCTTCGTTAAGGTGATTGGTTTTTAATAGATAGAATCTTATTGTGAAAATTCAGTAGAAAGGATGTATATTATGAAAGAAATTCAAGTAAAAGATTTACAATTGAATCCCATGACACTTATTTCTGACGGTTGGATGCTGATTACGGCCGGCAACGAACAAAACGGTTTTAATACGATGACCGCCAGCTGGGGGCATTTAGGCGCTATTTGGGGAACCAATAAGGGCTTACCTACGGCAACGGTATATATTCGTCCGCAACGCTATACTAAAGAGTTTGTTGATCGTGAAGAGGAATTTACTTTGTCCTTCTTTAGTAACGACTATAAACGCCAATTGGCATATTTGGGTACGCATTCCGGCCGCGATGAAGATAAAGTGGCAAAAATGGGCTTAACACCTGAGTTCGTGGATAATACCACTTACTTCAAAGAAGCCGATTTGGTACTGGTTTGCCGCAAAATCTATAAAGCACCACTTGTTGAAGAAGGTTTTCTTGATAAAAAACTAATTACCGAAAACTATCCGGAAAAAGACTTCCATACCATGTACATAGGAGAAATTACGAGAGTATTAACTCGATAAAATAAAATCGCTATATTTTCAGTGTTTTCAAAGCTCCGAAATGTTTAGTCGTATTCCGTAAGTTATACAATCATAAAGAAATAAAGGCCACTCTACCTTCCTTGCACCCGGGCTACACGTAGCAAAGGGATGCTGCGTAAGGCAGAGTGGCCTTTTTGCCGTTTGCGATTACATAACAATAATCGGAATACTCCTAATCATTTCTCAGAGTCATTAAGGGGCACTGGCAAAAGTATAGCGATTTTATTTTTAATCGCCTTAACACCTCGTGTGGGGGAGAAAGGGAAAATTAATAAAGTCCATCAGGCATTTTTAATTATGCTATGTGTGAGAAAAGTGGCAAGAGATTATGCAAAACATTTTACTCTCTATTTAATACACTAGTGAAAAGCCTGATGGCGATTTATTTACAATGTGTGAGTAAGTCAAATTCGGATTCCCCTAAAACACTAACCGGAAAGACTGTAGCGACTAAAGGCGAGTTATTATAATATGCGCACCGGCATTGTTTTGAAATGATACATCCCTACCAGAAAAAAGATGTCCTCGTAGCAGTGCTTTAGCGTGAAACGATCGCACTGCGAGAGGAAATCTTTTTTCCTTTCTCCTCCCCAAGTTGATTACTTGAAGGTTTTGTAGGAGCTCTATAAGGAAGGCGCCTATGTATTTAATGAGTTGGCTAATTGGATAAAAGCTTTGGTGGCCTTCTGATATAGTAGAACGCTTTTTGAAAAGACACCCTTCCATTCAGAGTAATTATATTAGTACATGCATAAGTTTTGGTGCAAACCGAGCTTTTCTATGTATGAGTAAGTATATAAAAAAAGACACACCACCTTCTGAAGCATCCCTTTGCTGCTTGTCAGCCCGGGTGCAAGGAAGGTGGTGTGTCTTTTATTTTTATTTTTAGGAAATTCGGTTGCACCAAAACCTATTCTAACATTTTTTGCAGGAAGGGTGTCTTTTACAATACTTTTTTGTATTATAAGGCCACCAAAACTTTTAATCCTTTAGCAATAAGTAAAGAATAGGCGCCTTCCTACTTGAGCTCCTTCAATAAAACCTTTAAGTAGTCAAAAATATGCTCTACTGATGGCAAATGCAATCTTTCTTGTGGTGTATGGGCATGGGTAATGGTTGGCCCGAAGCTAATCATCTGGGTATTAGGCATAACGGCTTTCAAGAGACCACATTCGAGACCGGCATGGATAGCGGTTACTTTAGGTTTTTGACCGGTTACTTTTTCATAAAGAGCAATGGCTTGTTCTTCCAAAGCGCTACCCGGTTCATATTCCCAAGCCGGATAGGAGCCCGCAATTTTGGAAGGAAGACCTAAGGTGGAAGCTAAGAGATGGATTTTCTTGGTTAAGAAGTCCATGGAGCTTTCGGAGAGGCTGCGGATGGAAATCAACAAGTGAATGGTGTGTTCCGTTTCTTCCACGATGGCGATGTTATTACTTGTTTCAACGAGGCCTTCCAAGGAATGGTTCATGGCAAACACACCGTTTGGTGCGAGGTATAAGAAGGTAAGTAAGGATTCAGCCGTGTCACCGCCGTATACGGTATCAGGTAATTCGGCATCGCTTACGAGGATATTGATTTTTTCATCCTGTGGTGTAAATTCACTGCGATAAGCTTTCATTTTTGCTTGAATCCAAGTGGTTACCGGTTTAACATCCGCTTCTTTTACGAGGATAGTGGCTGAACCTACGCGAGGGATGGCATTGTGTTTAGTGCCGCCCGTGAAGGAAGCTAATTGGTAATTATATTGAGACGCTAATTCATATAAGAGACGGCCGAGAATTTGGTTGCCGTTGGCCCGTTCTTTGTGAATTTCAATACCGGAGTGGCCACCCAAGAAGCCGTCTAAGGTTAACTTCAAGCCGTGCGTGAATTGGGAGTCGCGATTATCGCGAAGGCGTGGAATTTCAACGTCCACACGGCACCCGCCGGCGCAACTTACTACAAATTCACCCTCCACTTCGGTGTCTATATTGAGGAGGTATTGACCGTGGGTTTGACCTTCTTTAACAGCCAAAGCACCATCCATACCGGTTTCTTCGCTTGTTGTGAAAAGACATTCCAATGGGCCGTGTTCGATTTCGTCGGAATCGAGTACAGCAAGGCTCATGGCAACGGCGATACCGTTGTCGGCGCCCAAGGTTGTTTCGTTGGCATGGAGCCATTCGCCGTCAATAATATGTTCAATCGGATCGGTTAAGAAATCATGGGTTGAAGCGTCACTTTTTTCACAAACCATATCCATATGACCTTGCAAAATGATGCTGGGGCGGTTTTCATAACCCGGCGTAGCCGCTTTGCGAATAAGTACGTTATTGGCACTGTCCTGTTCAACTTCCAAATTACGTGCTTTGGCGAACGCAACGAGCCAGTCGCTGACAGCTTTTTCATTACCGGAACCACGTGGAATTTGATTCATTGCTTTAAAAAACTCTAATACTTTTTGTGCACTCATAAATACACCCCATTTACTAAATATTGTTTAAGATTGTATACAAATGTATACGAAGAAAAAACTACAACTTTATAGTAACACATTTATGTTGATTTGTGACAAAAATATTCTTAACTATATAGTATAGAAATTGGAATTCATGATGAAATGTCATTAAAAAAGTTGTACACTGAAATTATCGACACATCGATTTTTATAGATAAAATTACCCCTTTGCATAGCCAGTGAAAGGAATTCTTTGTTATAATAATATTGTAAAAACCTTGAATTAAGAGGAGGGTATGCTATGGCATATACTAAAAAAATTGTTGTTATCGGCACCGGCGGCACCATTGCGGGACAAAGCGGTTCGGCCGAAGACTTGACGGCTTATCAGGCGGGGGAGCTTACCATTGACGAAGTGCTGGCTATCGTGCCGGGCGTTGAAAATTATGGCCCTTTTGAAAGTAAACAACTCTGTAATATTGACAGTTCAGATATGACGATGGCTATATGGATGGAGCTTGCCCGGACGGTTCAAGCTGCCGTGGATCGTGAGGATGTAGCGGCGGTAGTCATTACGCATGGCACCGATACAATGGAAGAAGGCTCCTATTTCTTGCAGTTGACGGTGCAAACGAATAAACCTATTGTCATGGTGGGCGCTATGCGTCCGGCCACCGCGATCAGCGCGGACGGACCGCTCAATTTATTACAGGCTATGCAAATAGCCCGTTCTCCTGAGGCGGTAGGTAAAGGGGTGCTCGTTACCTTGAACGGTACGATTAACTGTGCCCGCGAAGTGGTTAAACAACATACAACCGGTTCCGATGCGTTCGGCAATGCCTTTTTCGGTCATATCGGGTTTGTGCAGGACGGCATAGCGCGTTTTTACTATGAATCCTTGCGTAAACATACGGCGGCCAGTGAATTTGCACCGCTTACGGCAAAAGAATTGCCTATGGTGGCGCTTGTTTATTTGTATGGCGGTATTGATTCCAATGTATTACACTCCGTATTACAAACTAAGCCCCATGGCTTAGTGCTCGCAGGGCTTGGACATGGTATTTTGCCGGAACGTATTCGTCAGTTGGTTGAAAACCTTGATATTCCGGTGGTTCGTTCTTCGCGAACCGGTAGCGGCATGGTATCGGCTATGCCGAATGACAGCCGCCACGGCTTCATCGTTAGTGATACCTTGGCTCCTTCGAAAGCACGCATTTTATTGACCTTAGGTTTGACTAAGACGAAGGATAGAGCCGCTTTGCAGGAATATTTTTACGAATATTAATGCAAGTAGCAGTGTAAGAAGCAGTGTAAGTAGCTTAGATTTTGGCATACAAAAACGTGCTATCTTAAGTCATGGTATTTCTTAAGATAGCACGCATATAGTAGGTTAGAGTATGTTAGAGTAGCTAGGAGAGTGTTAGCTTGTTTAGGCCTCAGTGTCAGTCTCAGCTTCTTCCTTTTCATAGGCCGCTTTAGCTTTTTCATAGGCTACTTTTCGCTGAATGTTTTCAAAAGCCCGTTTCATAGCGAGACGAACGCATTTGGCTAAGGTGTCGCCGAATAGGGAATAGGTGCCGCTATCGGTTAATAACTCTCCATTCGTATCGATGGTGAGGACCACGCCGTCGGTGGCTGTACCGGTGGCGTAGGCACCGCTTATAAGGCTGTGAATTTCCTCGTCCCGAAAGGCTGCGCATTTAGCTTCCGTTACGGTGATTAAGGCTTTGGTTAATGCCCCGTCGGTTAAGGCCTTATTGGTAAAAATTAAGAGATTGATTGTCCCGGGTTGGCGGAATTTACCGTCCTTTTCTTCATAGTAATAACCGTCGCCGGCGCAATGAGCGGTCGCTTCAAAACCGCCGGTAGCAATGGTTTCTACAATGACATCACCGGCTGTTACTTTGGCATACGCATGAAACTCCATGGTAGCGCTGGTAATGAGACCGGTGCAGAAGTTTAAGGGATAATCTTCCTGCTCGAATTCGGCACTCAAATAGCCGGCCGATGAGCCGCCGGGCAATTCCTTTTCCGTTTCTACAAAAAACGGCAGGTTTTGATTGCGAATGGCCATGATGTGATGGAGACCGCCGTTCAAAGGACCGGTGCTCAAGCTGTAGCGCACATCGTCAAAGGCAACGACGATGGCAGTGTGGTGAAGCTTGACTTGACCGCCTACGGCTAATTCCGAAGGGGTCGTATATGGATTCTGTATAGTTGGTTTTGTCATAACTGACTCCTGTTATTTTGATGTATATGATATATATTCTGTACTACAGTTATACTATGGGTGATGTGCCTGACATATGTTAGCCCATATATAAAGGGCCTATCGACACATAGTGTTATCATATATGTTTTTTTATATTTTGTCATCCATTGTTTTTTTCAAAAAACACAATAAAACAAGTAGTAAAACGTTAGTTAATTATTAAAAGAAAGCGAGGCGTTTATATGTTAGTTGCAAGTGTACAAGCGGCTGAGCCGGTGTCGAATGCAGTTAAAAACCAAGTGGCGGACAGCATGAGTTATGTGGATAAGCTTATTAATTTCTTTATTGATCGCGGACCAAGCCTGATTGTGGCCGTTCTTATTTATATTGTGGGGCTCTATATTGCCCGTTTTATTCGTGATGTAGCCATGCGCATGATGCGCCGTGCCAACTATGATCACACGGTTGTGTCTTTTGTGAGCCAAATTATCTACTACGGTGTGTTGGCTATTGTGCTTTTGACGGCTCTTAACTCAGCAGGCTTCCCGACAACGTCCTTATTGGCAGCCTTTGGTGCCTTAGGTTTGGCCATCGGTCTTTCCTTGCAGAGCAACCTGTCAAACTTTGCATCCGGTTTGTTGATTTTGATTTTCAAACCGTTTAAAGCTGGTGATGTGATTACGGTAGGTTCTGTGACGGGTACGGTTCGTAGCATTCAGTTCATGAACACTACGATTGTAACTAAAGAAATGCGCACTGTCTTTATTCCGAATTCCATGCTCACGTCTCAGCAGGTTACTAATGCTACGTATCAAGATACGCGCGTGGTACCGTTTGTGTTTGATATCGGTTATGATAATGACCATCATAAAGCGATTGACGTTATTCGTGAGGTTATGGAAAATGATGAGCGCATCGTCAACCGTGAAATGGTTGAAATCGGCATCTCCGAATTTGGTGATAACTCCGTGCGTATCGCGGCATATCCGGTGGTGGAAAACCGCAATTACATGCAGGTGTTCTATGATACCATGTCGTCCGTAAAAGATCGTTTTGATGAAGAAAATATTGATATTCCATATCCTCAACGCGTTGTTCATATTCAGCGCAGTGGTCTTGATGAAAATGCGAAACCTTTGAGCGATATGAGTCAATATGTAAAATAAGGATTGTTAGACTATGAAATGTTGGCAAAAAATAGTAAGTGTTTTTGTATTAACCGGTAGCTTGTTTACCGGCGCGGCACTATCGGGAGCAGCGGTTTGCGCTGCTTCTGATAACGCCGTAACCTCGAAGGCGGCGGTATCTTCGGGCAGCCAAACCGGTACGTCTGAATTAGCCAAGCAGGCAGAGGTGTTTTTGGGTGAAAAAAATAGCGCTGCAAAATCGGTCGCTGTGCCTGGTTTTGCCGCCGAAGCGGCGGTTCTGATGAATGCCGATACGGGTGAAGTATTGGTGGCCCGCAATGAAAATAAACGGATGCATCCGGCCAGCACGACTAAAATGGTGACCCTATTAACGGCCTTGAAATTGCAGGGGACGCGTCTTGATGAATTGGCTACGATTAGTCCTTATGCGGCATCCATGGAGGAATCCAATTTAGGGGTGAAAACGACAGATCAATTGCCGTTGCAGGCTGTGGCGGAAGGCATGATGGTGGCCAGCGGCAATGATGCGGCTGTGGTAGTGGCTGAAAATGTAAGTGGCAGCGTGTATCGTTTTGCCTTGGAAATGAATGAGGTAGCCAAAGAAGCGGGCGCCACAAAGAGTCACTTTTTGAATCCTCATGGACTCACTGAAGTGGGCCATTATTCGACGGCGTTGGATTTGGCTAAAATAGCCGCATACGGCATGAATATTCCCATGTTCCGTGATTTTGTAGGCGATGATTTTTACAAAGTTCCTTATGAAAACCGTAAACCGGTTTGGGTGCGCACGACGAATCATTTTATTCGCAGCAAGTATGAAGGGGCGAATGGCCTCAAAACGGGCTATACCGAAGCCGCCGGTGAATGTTTGATTGCATCCGCAACGCGCGACGGCCATACTTTGATTGTGGTCCTTTTGAATGACGATAATCGTTGGGTCGATGCGCCGGCATTGTTGGATTACGGTTTTGCCAAATTGGGCGTAACCGGTAAATAGGGCCGGTCGGTGTAATAAAATTGGTCGCAGCCGGGAATTTTAAATAAATTCGGAGCCCGGCAAAAGAGCTTAGTATACATAGAGATTAGGTATAGGATGAGGGATAGTATGAAAGAAGCAACAAGTAAGACCAGTGCATTTTTTGCATTTTTGCGGCGATTGCGATTTATTCGTCGCTGGGGCTTGATGCGTAATATGGAGCCTGAAAATAATCAGGAACACAGCCTTGATGTGGCGTTTATCGTTCATAACCTGGCGTTGTTACACAATTTAAACGGCGGCACGGTAGACGTTAATCGTCTGGCCGTAGCCGNNNNACGTTAATCGTCTGGCCGTAGCCGCCATGTATCATGATGTGAGTGAAATTTTTACCGGCGATATGCCGACTCCGATCAAGTATTTTCATCCGACCCTACGTGAATTGTATGGTCAGGTGGAACGATTGGCACAGGAAAAAATGCTCCGCACATTGCCGGCAGAACTTCAAAAGGCCTATGAGCCGTATTTGCTGGGTGAACTCGACGAAGTAGAAACAAAGCTTCTCAAAGCGGCTGACACGATGGCGGCGTTTATGAAATGCGCTATCGAGAAAAAAGCCGGCAATGAGGAGTTTAACGAAGCGTACGACAGCATATTAAAAAAGCTCCACGCCATGGAGTTACCGGCAGTGGAGCAGTTTTTAACGCTATATTTGGAACCTATGAGTGCGTCCTTGGATACGCTGAATTATTCGTCCTTAGACGAATGATGCTTAGCTGATGCCGGCGCTATGACGGCTGAATCGGCAGATAAGGTTGAGTCGGTAGGCGCGGACGATTCAGTAGCGGAGATGGCGCCGGTGGTTGCCGTGTCGGCCACATAACCGGCGTTGCGCAGCAGTACGGCTTTACCGCGCCACGAGAAAGCACGGTCGCCATAGGCCGCTTTGAATGTCTTATTGGTAAGGCCTACGAGCTCTGCCGGATTGACATAGGGCTCAACGGTTTGAAATTCCGGAATTGGTGTGGTAGGCACATTGCGGTTGTGAGGGCACACTTCCTGGCAAATGTCACAGCCCCAGATGAGCGGCGTTTTTTGAATAATGGCCACTTCATGAGGCGGCAAGTCGCCTTTTTTCTGGGTAAGATAACTTTTGCAGGTTTCAAAACCGAATTCTTTACGGCCCAACGATTGGCCGGGACAGGCGTTAACACAGCGGTTGCAGCCTAAGCAGGTACCTTCCATGGGCTTGTCCGCATCCAATTCGCAGGAGGTTAGGAGGGTGCCGATGGAGGTGTAGCTGCCCCAAACGGGATGAATGAGGGCGCGGTTTTTACCAAACACACCAAGCCCTGCGAGGTAGGCCATGTAACGATCCGCCATAGGGGACGTGTCGCAGTGAATTTCAAATTCCATGGTGCTGTCCATTTCCTGTAAGGCTGTGCCGAAGCGTTTGAGGTAGTCGGGAATGACCAGATGATAGTCGGGCCCCCAGGCGTAACGCGGTAAATTGACGGGCTTTTCGGTTTTTACATAATAGGGAAAAAGGCAAACGATGGCACTCTTAGGTGACTGTAACGCCGTATTGGCGCTGAGGCGTTCCTCTAATGTGCCGTTGATGAACGGACAGGGATTGGCCGTGTCGATATAGTTTGCCGCATCGTCCGGTAACGGCCATGGGGCAATGCCCACGGCGGGAATATTTAATTTTTTGGCTATTTGAAAAATGTCGTTTCGTGTTATCATAATACAGTTATTATGACAAATTTTCCTCAAAAAAGCGAGAATTTTATGTATTGCTGACGGTAGACTTTTATAATAAAAGTGTACAACAATTCAAGTTTTATAGGTATAATTAGGAGGACATCATGTTGATGTATCGGCAATTATTGCAGCCGAAGACGGTTGCCGAGGCTTATGAAATGGCCTTGAAATTTAAAACAGCTCCATTTTTGGCCGGCGGTTGTTGGATCGGCTTAGGGAAATGGCGTTGGCCTTCGGTTATTGATATGAGCGGGTTGGGACTTGATTATATTCGTGAAGAAGACGATTATTATGCTATCGGTGCCATGGCTACGCAAGGTGACGTGGAACGGTTTGCGCCGTTTCAGACTTATGCGAAAGGCCTTTTGGTAAAAGCTGTGCATCCGATTTTGGGCGTGCAATTTCGCAATATGGCCACTATGGGAGGATCCGTGGCGGCACGCTTCGGTTTTTCGGATATTTTACCCGCTTTATTGGCTTTAGAAGCAGAAGTTATGCTTCATCAGAACGGCGTCATGCCATTATCCGAGTACATGAATTTTAAGGAAAAAGATGTGCTCGTTGAAATCCGTGTGCCTAAGAAAGTAACAGCCGTGGCTATTCATACTTTGCGTAAATCGACGAGTGATTTTCCGTTTTTGACCGGCTCAATTCGTAAAGATGAAACAGGCTATCACATTTATATCGGCTGTCGTCCCGCAGCAGTGCGTGAAGCGGTTAAGGCCGGTAAATTATTGAGTGCTAAAGGGATTACGGCCCTCGAAGAGGCGATGGCTACCGCGGCCGATGAAATCGCGTTTCAGACGAATTCGCATGCGTCGGCAGATTATCGCGCAGCTATGACAAAGGTATTGGTAAAACGTTTGGTGCAGGAGGTAGAGCAGTGGAGGTAAGTTTGATAATAAATGGTAAAAAACTACAAGTGTCGGTTGAACCGGATGAAATGTTATTGACTACCTTGCGCGGTCAAGGCTATTTCAGTACGCGTCGCGGTTGCGATACGCTGAATTGCGGCCTTTGTACAGTATGGCTGGATGGTAAGACTATCTTATCTTGTTCCTATCCGACCTATCGGGCGGCCGGTCATGAAGTGACAACGTTGGAAGGCCTCGCCGATGAAGCGGCGCTCTTAGCGGATTGTTTGGCTGCCGAAGGGGCCGATCAATGCGGTTACTGCACGACGGGCATGATGATGAGTGCCATGGCGTTACGCCGTCAAAATCCGAATCCCACCGACGAAGAAATTAAAGATTTTCTCGTAGGTAATTTATGCCGTTGTACCGGTTATGAATCACATTTACGCGGCATTCGTCGTTACTTGGAGGAGGTAGAGGCATGAGTGAAGCATTAAAGGCGCGCCAACATGTAGGCAAGTCTTATAAAAAAGTAGATGCCGCTACGATTTTGAGCGGCCGTGCTGCGTATACCGAAGATTTTGTGCCGCCTCATGCGTTGGTTATTAAGGTGCTCCGCAGTCCGCATCCGATGGCTAAAATTTTAGACATTAATGCTACGGCAGCTCTAAAGTTACCGGGCGTGGAAGCGGTTTTTACTTATAAAGATGTGCCGAAGACGCGGTTCACTTTGGCAGGCCAATCCTATCCGGAACCATCCGCCTATGATTCCTTGATTCTGGATCAGTATGTACGTTATGTAGGGGATGCGGTCGCTCTCATCGTAGCGAAGGACGAAGCCACAGCGTTGCAGGCCATGAAAGTAGTACGGGTAACTTATGATGTGATGGAGCCGGTTCTCGATATGCGTACGGCGCTGGACCATCCGACGGTGATTCATCCGGAAGATGATCTTCATTACAATATGCCCGTAGGCGGCGATCCGAAGCGCAACTTGGCCTGTTCTTACAGCCGTGTGGTAGGCGATATTGAAGGGGAATTGGCTAAATGTGAATATGTGGTGGAAGACACCTATTTTGATCAGGCCACATTGCAGACGGCGATGGAAACATTCCGTACCTTCTGTACGCTTGATCAGTTTGGTCGTTTAGTTTGTACCAGTTCGACGCAAATTCCGTTCCATGTGCGTCGACATATTGCCCGAGCCTTGGAAATTCCCGCTACGAAAGTGCGCGTAATTAAACCTCGTATCGGCGGAGGCTTTGGTTCTAAGCAAACAGCCTGTACGGAACTATATGCCGCTTTTGTCACTTGGACTTTGAAAAAACCGGCCGTTTTGATTTATGACCGTCATGAAGCTAATAACTGTTCAACCAGCCGTCACGCTCGTGAATGGAAGATTCGTTTGGGTGCCACTAAAGACGGTATCATTCAAGTTATCGACATGGTGGCTATCTCGGATGCCGGCGCTTACGGCACTCATGCTTTTACCACTTTTACGGCGGGCGAACATAAATCGGTGCCCCTTTACAATAAGGGCAAAGCGGTTCGCTATGAATCCAATATTGTGTACACCAATCACATGGCCGGCGGTGCGTTCCGCGGTTACGGTGCTACGGAAGCCTTGTGGCCGCTCGAATGTGCGGTGACTAAACTCGCTAAAAAGATGGGCGTCGATGAAATTGAATTACGCCTCAAAAACCTTATTAATGTGGGCGAACGTTCGCAGGTTTACGCGCCGGACGAAGTGCTTGAATCCGGTCTTTTAAAAGAAGCGATTGCGAAAGCCAAAACGATGGCTCGTTGGGATGAACGCCCTCACAGTTGGCAGATTGACGAAACGCATCGCGGCGGCTTGGGCGTGGCCTTGGCCTTCCAAGGGTCCGGCGTAGCCAATGTGGATACGGCATCGGTAGAAATTAAGCTCCAAGATGACGGCTATTACACTTTGTATACCGGTTCCACTGACATGGGCACCGGGGCTAACACGATTTTGATGCAGATGGCCTGTGAAGTATTGGGCTGTCCGATTGATCATATGACTTGTTATGAAGCAGATACCGACGTAGTACCGTTCGATCCGGGTTCGTATGCATCCAGTACAACCTATGTAACGGGAACGGCCGCTAAATTGGCCGCGGAAGATTTACGGGCTAAATTGCTTAAGACGTTTGCTATGTATTTGGAAGTGGCCGAAGAAGATATTGATTTTGACGGCGTAACGGCCAGAACCAAGGATGGCCAAAAATCCATGACGACTCAGGAATTGGCACCGAAGTTGATGGTCAGCTTTGGTCATGAAGCACAGCAACTCGTCGGTTTTGCCACCTGGGGTAGTCATACGTCACCGCCACCGTTCATGGTAGGTATTGCGGAAGTGAGTGTCGATACGGAAACGGGTCAGGTAACACCGCTTGATTATTATGCCGTAGTAGATTGCGGTACGGTGGTGAATCCGAAGCTTGCCAAAGTGCAGGCGGAAGGCGGTATTGTGCAAGGCATCGGTATGGCTTTGACGGAAGAAATTAACTATTCGAGCACGGGCCGTTTGGAAACTAATAATCTGATGCGTTATAAGATTCCGACGCGCCTCGATATGGGAACGCTCCATGTAGATTTTGTAGAATCGCATGAGCCGACCGGCGCTTTCGGTGTGAAATCTATCGGCGAAGTAGTCATTAACACATCCTGTCCGGCCATTCAAGGGGCCATCTTAAATGCTTGCGGAGCAGAATTAACTACATTACCTATGATTTCAGAAAAGGTATTTCAGGCCTTGATGGCGAAAGAATAAAAGGTAGGTATTTAATTTCGAGCTAAACGTGCTCGTACTGAGGAGGAACGGCCATGATGATTCAAGCTAAACATTGGAATTCGTTGATTGAACCGGGGATTACAGCCATTGTAGGGGCTGGCGGTAAGACAACTGTATTGTCTAAATTGGTAGAATATGCAGGTTTAATAGGACAGCCGACATTAGTTACGACGACTACCAAACTGTATGAATCTCAGGTAGCTTTGTGGAATCCCTATTACGGGACTGATTTTAATGATGCGGAAGATGCATGTCACAAAGCTATGCAGCGGGGACGGTGTGCAGCTTGGTTCAGCGGTGTGGACGGCACCAAAGTAACCTCCTTGAAGCCCCAGGCTATTGATGCGATGTATATGGTACATCCAAATTGGCAAATTTTGGTTGAAGCGGATGGTGCTAAAGAAAAATGGGTAAAAGCACCAAAAACGACGGAACCGATTATCCCATCCAAAACGACGACTACCATCGGGGTAGTAAATTTACAAATGCTCGGCACTGAACTTACGGAGGAACATGTTCATAATTTAGGCGCTGTAGCGCAGATTATGGAACGTGCCGAAGGGGCCGTAGTTACGCCATCTATGTTGGCGCGCTTGGTACTGCATCCGCAAGGTCTGTTCCAGTACAGCCAAGGTAAGCGAATTTTATTCTGTACCGGTTATGATACGGTGCAGCATCGCATTATCGATTCCTTCCTTGACGCCTTAGCGGACAGCAAATTCTCTATGATTGTTTTGGCCGACGGCTATAAAGCCAGCTGCGAAATTGCCCGCGTTATTCAGTGGCAATAGAAAGACTGTAGGAATTTTCGCACAAAACAAGGTTATATGCATAAGCTGATGCATAAGCCGGGTTTTTAAAAATCAGCAGTGATTAGGAATACACAATGGAAATTGATGTAGTGATTTTGGCGGCTGGGCTCAGCCGCCGCATGGGGACCTCCAAAGTCTTGTTGCCATGGCGTGGAGGTACTCTGTTAGAAGCCGCCTGTCAGGTATACGGTGGCTTGGGAGGCAAACGAATTGTAGTTATAGGGGGAGAACGGGCAGAGGAAGCGGCACGCATAGTAAATGCATGTGGCTTTACTGCTGTTTATAACGAAAAACCGGAAGCGGGGCAAAGCCGTTCATTGGCTCTGGGAATCGCCGCCCTGGCTGATTCTGCAAGGCCTGTGCTTTGCGCCGTGGCGGATCAACCGCTGATGACGAAAGAGGCTGCAGGGCAAATGCAAGTTGCCTACAGTAAACTTGAGCAAAATGATAAGCCCATTCTGTGTCCTTTGTATGGGCCGAATAAAGAAAGGGGCAATCCGGTTATTTTTTCACCTGATTGGAAAGACGCTTTACAACAGTTAGTGGGGGATGAAGGGGGTCGCCGTCTGATTCGAGGGGCGGCTAAAGAGTATGTGCAATTTATCGAAATTTCAGAACCTATCGGCGTTGATGTAGATACGCCGTTTGAATATGAACAGTTGTATAATAGGCGAGGAAAAATATGAAACCATTAATATTAATGCGCAGTGGCGGCGATATTGCCTCTGGTTGTGTGTATCGCTTACGCCGCGCCGGTTTTCCTGTTGTGATTAATGAATTACCGATTCCTACGATGATTCGTCGCAAGGTGTGTTATGGGTCGGCTGTGCATCGCGGGGAAGTTTTATTGGAACGTTACGTGGCGCGCCATGTGACTTTGGCGGAAGCTAAAGCTATTTTGGAGCGCGGCGAAGATATAATACCGGTAGTGACTGAGGACTACCGAACCGTGCTGGAGGCCTTGACGCCGGATGTGGTGGTGGATGCCATTTTGGCCAAACGCAATGTAGGTACGCGCAATGACGATGCGCCGCTGGTAATCGGTTGCGGACCGGGCTTCACCGCCGGTGATGATGTAAATGTCGTAGTGGAAACTATGCGCGGTCACACTTTGAGCCGTTGTATTTATGACGGCTCCGCTTTACCGAATACGGGTGTGCCCGGTAATGTAGGCGGCTATACCATTGAGCGGGTTATGCATTCCCCGTGTGACGGTTTATTTACGGCGCGCCGTCATATCGGTGAAGAAGTGGAAGCCGGTGAAACCATCGGTTTTGTTGACGGAACACCGGTTGTCTCCCAGATTGCCGGCATTTTGCGCGGCGTGTTGGCATCCGGTTTGATGGTAACGAAGGGCTTTAAATTAGCCGATGTGGACGCTCGTTGCGAGAAATCTCACTGCTATAGCATTTCCGATAAGGCCTTGGCGGTAGCCGGCGGTGTTATGGAAGCTATAATGGCATTTTTGTATGAAGAATCTAAAAAGCAGACGGCCCATAAAGGGATGTCGTCCGATATAGATTTACATTAAGGTAGAATTTGAGGTTTTTATGAGTTTATATGATGTAATTGAAAAGCGTTTGTCACAAGATGAAAAATCAATCATGGTGACTGTTTTAAGTGGTGAACGACAAGGAGATAAAGTATTGTATAGTGAAAAAGGCGAAGTGGTATATGGTGATGCGGTTGATGGCATCTGCATCAATCCGGAACAACGCCCCGAAGTATTGAATTTGGGAGCTATGGAATGCTTTGTACAACCGGTTGAAAAAGATCCGGAAGTATTAGTGCTGGGCGCCGGCCATGTGAGTCGCTGTATTGCGGATATGCTATTATTTATCGGCTGTCATGTAACCGTAGCCGATGACCGTCCCGAATATTTACGGCCCGACTTTTTCGATGAACGCGTTCGTCGTCAATGCATTGATTTTAATAATCTGGCAGCAAAGTTGCCGCTTAACAACTATAAGGGTATCATCATCGTAACCAGAGCTCATGAATACGACAGCATTTGTCTTCATCAGGTACGCCATTTGGTAGATGCCACCTATATGGGCATGATGGGCAGTCATAAACGGGTGTATCATGCCTTTGAAGTATTAAAAGAAGAAGGCTGGACCCAGACGGAATTAGATAAAATTTACGCACCTATCGGCTTGTCGTTGGGCGCACAAACACCGGAAGAAATCGCCTTATCTATTGTAAGCGAATATCTGGCAGTAACTCGTGGTCATAAGGGCGGTTTCTTATCGGAAGGAGCGAAGTAAGCATGAAACGAGAATTTGTCCGCTATTTACAAGGACATGAGAAAGATACCTTGGCGATTGCCACAATTTTGCAGACTCACGGATCTACACCGCGCAAAGCGGGCACCACTATGGTGGTACATCCGGACGGCTCTATTTTTGGTACCATCGGCGGCGGCCGGGCAGAAAACGAAATCCGTTTGAGTGCCTTAGAGGCTCTTAAGTTAAAAGAAGCTCATCGTCGAATTATGGTGGATTTGAATGATGATGCTGCTGTTAAAGAAGGCATGGTATGCGGCGGTAACCTGGACGTTTGGATTGAAACGCAGAATGTATAATCCGTTGTAATTATTGGTTATCAAATTTACAGCACTCTCAAAATAAGGTAAAATAAAAGAGTACCTGTGCGTTAGCGCAGTGTACTCTTTATTTATTTGTGAACCTCCTGAGGAGTGGTTATATATGATGGCACAGTTGCAAGGTTTAATTGAAACATTCCGCTTCGGTGACTTAGTCGATATTTTATCGGTAGCGGTTTTATTATATTATCTATATAAACAAATTCGAGACACTCGCGCTATGGCGCTGTTAAAAGGCCTTATTGTACTTGGTCTTATTAATGTGGCCAGCCGTTTCTTTGATTTACACGTTATCAGCTGGTTGTTGCAGCAAGGGATGACGGTCTTATTGGTTGCGTTGCCGGTAGTATTTCAGCCGGAATTGCGCCGTGCGTTGGAACGATTGGGCCGTGGACGACTTTTTTCAAAATCACAAGATGTGAGTGAAGTTGAAATCGATAGTTTAGTAAATGAAGTAATGGCGTCGGCGAAAGTCATGTCCCGTGATCGCATCGGTGCGCTCATTGTATTTGAACGTGAAGTGGGGCTCGGCGAAATCATCGATACAGGCATCGAGATTGACGGTAAGGTGTCTAGAGAACTTTTAAATAACATATTTATTCCGAATACACCGCTTCATGACGGTGCCGTTGTTATTCGCGGCAATCGCATTATGGCGGCGGGCTGTTTATTACCGTTGACGCAGGATCGGTCCTTAAGCACTGAATTGGGGACGCGTCACCGTGCGGCTATCGGCCTCAGTGAACAGGCTGATGCGGTAGTATTGGTAGTGAGTGAAGAAACCGGTAAAATTTCCTATACTTACGGCGGTCATATTTACCGTCATTTACCGGAAGAACAATTGCGCGAATCCTTGCGTGCCTTCATGGAACGTCCTAAGAACGCGTTGTCCTTCTTGAAGAAATGGAGGGCTAAAAAATGATGCGTTTTATTCATAAAATTCAAGGTCATTGGATGGCTAAAATTTTGTCCCTCTTAGGTGCCATTTTATTGTGGTTCTTTGTAATGAAGGAACAAAATCCGATTGTGGATATTAATTACACCGTACCGGTGCAGATGCAAAATTTGAATTCCCAATATGTAGTTGAAAATATTCCGTCGGAAGTGCATATCCACTTGCGCGGACCGCGTAATTCCATCTTAGCCATTAATCAAAGCACCCTTAAAGCCTATATGGATATGGGGGATGTGGCACCGGGTCAGCAAAATATTCAGGTGCAGTTTACCCCACCTTCCGGGGTAAGCCTCGTGAGCATGACGCCGGATTCGGTGAACGTAAATGTGGATGAATATACCTTGCGTGAAGTACCGGTAGAGGTACAACAGCTCGGCAAAGTCCCTGAAGACGTGGCCATTAAATCCATAAACACGGTGCCGAAAGTGGTAACCGTAAGCGGTGCGAAACAGCAAGTTGATGCAGTAGCCCATGTGGTACTGCGCGTTAAAATGAATGATCGCCGCGCTGATTTTACTGCCTCCGGTATGATGGTGGCTGTTGATACAGCGGGCAAGGCGGTAGACAATGTAACAATTACGCCACGCCAAGGGCAGGCTCAAATTGACTTAGAGCAGATTCGTTTTGAGAAAAACTTACCGGCTGTAGCCAATTTAACCGGTACCTTGAGCAATGAGTATGCAGTTAAGAGCGTTACCGTAGAGCCGCAACAAGTTCTTGTGAGCGGCAAAGAAGGGGTCATTAAAGACCTCACTGAAGTTCGTACTATAGATATTCCGCTTAACGGCCAAGTTGCCAATATTGAAGGGGACTATGATTTAGTATCGAACGAAAACTATACGGCAACTCCGGCGAGAGTGCACGTAATTGTAGAAATCGTCAAAAAATATTTAGGAGACACTAATGCTCAGAATAATTAATTTTCGAGTGGATGTAAAAAATAAAAATCCCCTGGAAGCCTTACTTGTTCATAAATTTCCTGTCTTAAAAGATCAGATTCAAGAGATTCATGTAGTGAGACGAGCCGTAGATGCTCGTAAAAAACCGCATATTACCTTCGTGTATACCTTGTTCGTAGCGGTGCAGAACGAAGTGGTGGTTATGAAAAAGCTTGGCCGTGATAAAAATGTGAGCACCATGGAGCCTATCGAACCGGAACCGATTGTACATGGCGAGCAGGTTCTGAAAGAGCGACCGGTGGTGGTCGGCTTTGGTCCGGCCGGCATGTTGGCGGCTTTTTACCTCGCCCGTGAAGGCTATCGTCCCATCGTATTGGAGCGCGGCCAAGATGTAGATCAACGCTCTCATGATGTGGAAACCTTTTGGCAAACCGGCGAATTCAAAGCCGAATCGAATGTACAATTCGGTGAAGGTGGTGCCGGTACTTTCTCGGATGGTAAATTAACCACCCGCGTTACCCATCCGCGACTCCATGAAATCGCCAAATATTTTGTTCAATTCGGGGCGCCGCAAGAGATTCTCTACAAACATAAACCCCATGTAGGGACCGATGTTTTGCGTGGTATGGTGAAGGCCATGCGCGAGCAGATTATCGCCTGGGGCGGTGAAGTGCGCTTCGGTGCGAAACTTACCAAACTTCAGTTGGCAGCTAATCAGGTGGTCGGCGTTGAAGTGAATGATGAAGAAATAATTCCCACGAGCCTGGTATTGGCCGGGGTCGGTCACAGTGCTCGCGATACCTATGAAATGCTCTATAATACGGGCATTGCCATGGAAAGTAAACCTTTTGCCGTAGGCGTGCGTATCGAGCATCCGCAGTCCATGATTGATATTTCTCAGTACGGCATCGAGCCGGCTGAATTGGGCCTGGGGGCGGCGGAATACTCTGTTGTCTACCATGATAAAGAAACCGGGCGTACGGCGTACAGCTTCTGTATGTGCCCGGGCGGTGAAGTGGTGGCCTCCGCGTCGGAAGACGGTCACGTGGTTACGAACGGCATGAGTTTATATGCTCGTGCCAGCGGTGTGGCCAACAGTGCCTTAGTGGTTACGGTTGGGCCTGATGATTTCGGGAACCATCCGCTCGGCGGCGTAGCCTTCCAGCGTGAATGGGAAAAGAAAGCCTTTGAGTTGGGCGGTCATGACTATAAAGCACCGCTGCAGACGGTAGGCGATTTCTTGGCCCGTCAAAAAGGGACTGTGCCGGAAGGGAATGCGGCAGCACCGCATTCCTATCGTCCCGGCGTAGTGGCGGCAGACCTCCATGAATGTTTGCCAACCTATGTGACGGACGTAATGGAGCGAGCGTTACCGTATTTCGGACGTCGTATTAAAGGATTTGATGAACCTCAGATTTGTATGACCGGTGTAGAAACGAGAACCTCCTCACCATTGCGCATTTTGCGGGATGATGATCGGCAATCGCCGACGGTCAAGGGACTATACCCTATGGGTGAAGGAGCCGGCTATGCAGGCGGTATCATGAGTGCCGCTTTGGATGGTGCGGAAACAGCCATTCGTGTTATGGTTGCGTATAAGCCGTTGAAGGCGCAGGAAGGAGAAGCGTAATGTCTAGATTATTTGGCACCGATGGGGTGCGTGGCGTAGTAAATGCTTTTTTGACGCCTGAATTGGCGTATCATTTGGGACGTGCGGCAGGATCATATTTCGGCCGTCAAAAGAAACGTCCCGTATTCCTTATCGGGCGCGACACTCGTATTTCCGGGGCTATGCTTGAAAACGCATTGGCTGCCGGCATTTGCTCCGTAGGTGGCGATGTAGTGGTAGCCGGTGTTGTACCGACTCCTGCCGTTGCCTATTTAGTATGCAAACATGGTTGGGATGCGGGTGTTGTTATTTCCGCATCTCATAATAAATTCCCTGATAATGGGATTAAATTTTTCGACGGCGAAGGCTTTAAATTGCCGGATGCCGTAGAAGATGAATTGGAAGAATTATGCAGTCAAAGCAGCGAAAATAATTTGGAACGGCCTACAGGTGCCGATATCGGTCGTATTTTGAACAGCCGTGAATTGGCTCATGAATACGCCGCTTTCGTAGAAAGTACCGTAGATGTGTCCCTCGAAGGCTTGACTGTGGTATATGATGGTGCCAACGGAGCCGCTTCGGCTGTAGGTCCTGAAGTATTTGAGAAATTAGGTGCCAAAGTTATCGCCATCAATGTTGATCCTGACGGCGTTAATATCAATGAAAACGCCGGTTCCACTCATATGGAAGGCCTCCAGGCCGCTGTTGTGAAATACGGCGCCGATGTGGGGATTGCCAACGATGGTGATGCGGACCGTTGCCTTTTGGTTGATGAAAAAGGTCAGGCCCTCGACGGCGACCAAATCATGTTACTCTGCGCCAAACAGCTTAAAGAACAGGGCCGTTTGAAGCAAGACATGATTGTAGGCACCGTTATGAGTAACATCGGTTTCCACAAAGCGGCTAAAGAAATGGGTATGAAAACCTTTGCTACCGCTGTAGGCGATCGCTATGTACTTGAAAAAATGCGTGCCGACGGTTATTCCATCGGCGGTGAACAGTCCGGTCACGTTATTTTCCTCGATTATAACAGCACCGGTGACGGTTTATTGACCGCCGTGCAGATGCTTGCATTGCTTAAAAAATCCGGTCAACCTTTATCGGAATTGGCAAAAGTTATGGTGAAATATCCGCAATTGCTTATCAACGTTCATGTAGTAACAAAAACGGGTTGGGATGAAAATCCGCTCATTCAGGCAGAAATTACCGAAGCCGCTCGTGAGCTTGGTGAAAACGGTCGCATCTTGGTGCGCCCATCCGGCACGGAAGCGTTAATCCGCGTTATGGCGGAAGGTCCGGACCATGAACAATTGGAACGCATTTGTCATACCGTGGCTGAAACCATCGGTCGTGAACAAGGTCTTGTAGAAGAGTAAGGCTAATTGATGCATAGCTGAATGACCTTAGGGGCTCTTCATTGAGCATAATAGAATAAAGATATAAAATAATCAAAATCCATAGCATGATAAGCGTCTTGGAGTATCAAGATGCTTGCCTGCTATGGATTTTTCACGCTTTTTGGCCTCCTTTACTTTAATTCCGGTATCGGTTATAATATATTAACGCAGTATGCTTTGTTGAGAGATATATTCAGAAACTTTTTGTATGCTCTCTATATGCTTACAGATGATTAAATAAAGTCTCTAATGCGTGTACAGCAGGCTACTGCAAGACTGTCGCAACTTAAGTAAAGGAGAGAACCAAATTCGTAAAGGCGAATAGCGCAGGCACTGATCGGGGACAGCCGATTTCAGTAGACGAGGTAGAGGAGTATCGAAACATCAGCGGATGCCTCTCGGCCGGCTTCAGTCGTTATATAAGTTACAATGTCTATCGGTGACGATGAGAACAAAAGACTTATACGAAGCAATTGGAGTAGTCTGTTTACAGGAGGATACAACCATGTGTGGTATTGTAGGATATATTGGATTTGAAGATGCGTCCCAGTTTATGTTGGATGGTTTGTCTAAGCTCGAATATCGCGGCTATGACTCTGCCGGGATTGCCGTAATCGGTCCGAATAATGTAATTAAAGTGCAGAAAAAAGTGGGCCGTTTGGCTAACTTGGAAGGCATTGTTAAAAACGACCCAAATCCGGGTCATATAGGTATCGGTCATACTCGTTGGGCCACTCACGGCCGTCCGTCGGATATGAATGCTCATCCGCACACCGATGCTAAAGGCTTATTTGCCGTTGTACATAATGGTATTGTAGAAAATTACTTACCGATTAAAGAAGAATTAATCAAAAAAGGTTACGAATTCAAATCCGAAACGGATACGGAAGTAGTAGCCCACTTATTGGCTGACTTATACGACGGAGACTTTGAAGGTACCGTTCGTCGCGTATTACAACGCATCGAAGGTTCTTACTCTTTGGTTATTTTGTGCGCCGACGATCCAAGTCGTATCATTTGTACTAAAAAAGATAACCCTCTCGTTATCGGTCTCGGTAAAGGTGAAAACTTCATCGCTTCCGATATTCCGGCCATTATCAATCACACCCGTGATACTTTTATCATGAACGACGGTGAAGTAGCGGTTGTTACTAAAGATTCCGTACGTGTAAGCGATTTGGCGGGTAATTTAATCAATAAAAAAGTATACCATGTAACTTGGAATGCAGAAGCAGCTGAAAAAGGCGGTTTTGAACATTTCATGTTAAAAGAAATCTACGAACAACCTAAAGCAATTCGCGATACCTTGACCGGTCGTATTTCCAAAGATAACAAAGATGTTATCTTCGAAGAATTGGGTTGGGAACCGGCTGATGTAGCGTCCGTTAACCGTATTTTGATTACTGCTTGCGGTACCGCTTATCATGCAGGTTTGGTAGCTAAATATTATATTGAACAATTGGCGCGCATTCCGGTAGAAGTAGATATCGCTTCCGAATACCGTTATCGCGATCCGTTGACTGATAAAAATACCTTGGCTATTGTTATTAGTCAGTCCGGTGAAACCAGCGACACCTTGGCGGCTTTAAAAGAAGCAAAACGCCGCGGCGCTCGTTCCTTGGCGGTAACTAACGTTGTAGGTTCTTCCATCGCTCGTGAAGCAGACCAAGTAATTTACACTTGGGCCGGCCCTGAAATCGCCGTTGCTTCTACGAAAGCTTACACAACGCAGCTCGTAGCTTTATTGTTACTCGCTGTTTACATCGGTAAATTGAACGGCAAATTGGATGCTGCTTTGGCAGAAAAAATCTTAACCGATTTACATGAATTGCCAACTCTATGCAATGAAATCTTTGAAACGGTTGATGATATTAAAGCATTTGCCAAAAACTACGGTTTCCGTGAAGATGCGTTCTTCTTGGGCCGTTCCATCGACTATGCCGTAGCCATGGAAGGTTCCTTGAAATTGAAAGAAATTTCGTACATCCATGCGGAAGCGTACGCCGGCGGCGAATTGAAACACGGTACCTTAGCCCTCATCGAAGAAGGTGTGCCGGTTATCGCCTTGGCAACCCAGGAAGATGTACGCGAAAAAATGATGAGCAACATTAAGGAAGTTAAAGCTCGTGATGCGGTTGTTATCGGTCTCGGTCTGGCCGGTGATACGGAAATTTCCAAATATGTGGACCACACAATTTTTGTACCACGCTCCGATAAATTTACGGCCCCTATTTTGGCCGTTGTGCCATTGCAGTTATTGGCTTACTATGCAGCCATTACGCGCGGTACCGACGTTGATAAACCAAGAAACTTGGCTAAATCCGTAACGGTTGAATAATTGCTTATTGATTTTTAGAATCCTAACCGTGTCTATATGAAGATGTAGCCACGGTTATTTTTCATGTACAGAATGACGTTTTCGGGGTACAATAATATATAATACATACAAAAGATTTCGCCGGTGTGAGAGAGGACGAAATCTTTATAGGAGGAATTTTTATGTCAGTTATTTTTTCAGGCATTCAACCGAGCGGTGAATTGACCTTAGGCAACTATTTAGGCGCGTTGCGTAACTTTTTGGATTATCAGGAGAGCGATGAATGCTACTACTGTATCGTAAACCAGCATGCTATCACGGTACCGCAAGATCCAAAAGAACTTTTTGCCAACACTCGTCGCTTGGCTGCACTATATTTAGCCGTAGGCCTCGACCCTAAGAAAGTTACCTTGTTCGTACAGTCCGAAGTACCGGAACATGTACGCTTAGGTTGGGTTATGACGACGATCAGCTACGTGGGCGAATTGGAACGCATGACACAGTACAAAGATAAATCGCAAAAACGGGGTGACTCCATTCCGGCCGGTTTGTTGACCTATCCGCCACTCATGGCTGCGGATATTTTGCTCTACCAGACCAATTATGTACCGGTTGGGGAAGACCAGAAGCAACATATGGAATTGACCCGCGATTTGGCCCAGCGCTTCAACCGCGTGTACGGCGAAGTTTTCACTATTCCTGAAATTAAACTCGGCGTGGGCGGTGCTCGCGTTATGAGCTTACAAGAACCGACTAAGAAAATGAGTAAATCCGATGACAATCAGATGGCTACCATTCGCTTGTTGGATGATGAAAAGACAATCGTTAAGAAGATTAAACGAGCTCAGACTGACTCGGAAAACTCCGTTCATTATGACAAAGAAAATAAACCGGGCATTTCCAACTTGATGGGAATTTATGCGGCCATCACCAAAGAATCGTATGAAACCATCGAACAACGCTATGTGGGTCAGGGCTACGGCACGTTTAAAAAAGACGTAGCCGAATTGTTGGTAGACACATTACGCCCGATTCATGAACGTTACAATGACTTAATCGACAGTCCTGAATTGGATCGCATTCTCGACGAAGGGGCCGTTAAAGCTCGTGAAAAGGCAAGCAAAACATATCGTGACGTAGAGCTTGCTATGGGCCTTCATCGTAAATAATTATCTGTATTTAGGGGAACCTTGGGCTGATGCTGGAGGTGGGAATATGGAAGTACGTGAAGTAACCGAACGCTTTCCTTGCGGTGAAGTAGAGGAAACGTTTGCCGATTATATATTAGTATCTTGGGTTATGTGGCTGTTTTTTGGTGCCGTGGCTACTTGGGCCGTGTGGCATTCACAACGCGGTGTGGTTTGGAATCATATCGCGATTGACTACATCATTGTAGGTTTTTGTGTATGGCGCATGACAAGACAAAGACGCCCGTTGGTCTACGTTTGTGAAAAGGGGATTGTCATCAGACGTCGGCCGAGTAGTCTTTGGGAGCGCATTGACATGCTCTGGAATGGTGACCATTACTACAATTTTATTCCGTATGCTCAAATTATCGGTTTTACCGCTAATTGGGAAGAAATCCACATGGTAACCGAAAGCGGGGGTATCCTTATCGTAATGGTGGACTTACAGTTCGTAACCTATAAGGATAAACTTAAATTGTTGTCGGTTATTGATGAACGCAGTCATACTGCCATGTAAATAACAGTGAACGTGCAGCGGTCCGGCTTTTGTCGGACCGTTTTTTGTTAGTGTATAGGCCGAATTTGCTGTTTTGAAATTAAAAAGGCCGGCCGGTCTATTTCATAACTATGACTTTTGGTAAAAGTTCCTATGATTAATTATAAGTATAAATTAAAATTTAACTCTTTACTTCTTTAGTTAGATAAAGTATAATGAGTTCATGAATTAAAACTAATGCTTTGGATTGAGAAAACAGAAAGAGGGGACTTAGTTATGAAGTTGAAGAAGATGTTGGCCTTGGGCCTGGCAATGTTTACGATGGCGGCGTTTGCAGCCGGTTGTGGTAATGACGCCGATAAAGATAAAGCGGCCGCCACTGAATTACCGAAGAAAATTGTAATCGGTTTGGATGACAATTTCCCACCAATGGGCTTCCGTGATGATAAGGGCGAAATCGTAGGTTTTGATATCGATTTAGCCAAAGAAGTGGCGAAACGAGCCGGTATGGAAGTAGAATTTAAACCAATCGACTGGGACAGCAAGGAAGCAGAACTTAAGAGTAAACGTATCGACGCTTTGTGGAATGGCTTAAGCCTTACACCGGAACGTGAAAAGAATATTTTATTCTCCACCCCATATGTACAGGATAAACAAATCATTGCCGTGCGCGCTGATTCCCCAATCCAAAGCAAAGACGACTTAAAAGGTAAAATCGTAGGTACCCAGCAGGGTAGTAGCGTAGAAGCGGCTGTTGAAAAAGATGCGCAAGAACGCGGTTTTAAAGAAGTGAAAAAATATGGCGACTTCGTTAACGCCTTCATGGATTTGGAACTCGGTCGTATTGATGCCCTCGTAGTTGACGGTATCGTTGGTCAGTTTACCATGACTCAAAAACCGGGCGTATTCCGCTTGGCTAACGGCGACTATGGCGCTGAAACAATGGGCGTTGGTTTCCGCTTAGACGATAAAGCGTTACAAGCCAGAATCAATGAAGTATTAAAACAAGTAATGAATGACGGCACAGCCGACAAGATTGCTGAAAAATGGTTCGGCAACAGTAACTTATTAAATAAAGATGCTTTTAAATAATCGCTTTGTGGCAGTGATGGCGTAAGGCTGTAACCGTTTACACAACCCGGTTAATATAGCAGTGAAGAAAGGAGGTAGTCCTTACCTCCTTTCTTTCTTTGAAAGGAGTCAGTTTGATGGAATTAATAGACTATTTATTGAAGATTACGCCGGTCATCGCCAACGGGCTGGGAGTAACCGTCTCCCTGTTTTTAATCGTATTGGTATTGTCCGTGCCGTTCGGTGTTTTAGCGGCTCTGTTGCGCTTGTCACCTATCGGCATTGTACGCAAAATTATGGCATTCTATGTATATATTATGCGTGGCACCCCGTTAATGTTACAGATCTTATTTATTTACTACGGCTTGCCATTCATTCCTTACGTCGGCGTGCAACTCGACGATACGACGGCGGCGGTTATTTCCTTCGTGCTCAACTATGCGGCTTATTTGTGTGAAATCTTCCGCGGCGGCATTCAATCCATTCCGAAAGGCCAGTATGAAGGGGCCAAGGTTTTGGGCTTTACCTATGTACAGACCATGCGCAAAATTATTTTACCCCAGGTAATCAAACGCGTTTTACCGCCGTTGGCGAATGAAACAATCAACTTGCTCAAAGATACGTCTTTGGTGTATATTTTAGCTATGAACGATGTTCTTAGAATTACGCGCGGTATTGTGCAACGTGATTTTGACACGTCTGCTTTTATCGTGGCGGCTATTTTCTATTTAATAATGACCTTTGTATTGACTAATATTTTTAACTATTTGGAAAAACGTTACGCTGTGTACGATGAATAGGAGGACTACACATGAGCTTTATTGAAATGAAAGAAATAGAAAAAAGCTTTGACGGCCTACCTGTTCTAAAAAAAGTATCCCTGGCTATGGATAAAGGTGAGGTTGTGGCTATCATCGGACCATCCGGTTCGGGGAAATCTACATTTTTACGCTGTTTAGGTCAGCTGGAAGTGATAGACCGTGGTACAATAGTAGTAGATGGTACACCTTTGGTACAGACTGAAGGGGACGGTAATGCCGTGTATACTGATAAAAAGACACAGCAGGCACTCTTGCTTAAAATGGGCATGGTGTTCCAGCAGTTCAATTTATTCCCACACATGACGGTTTGGGATAATATTTTGATTGCCCCGCAAATGGTAAAAGGCATGAAAGCCGCTGATATTGCTCCGACGGCGGAAGCGTTACTTAAAAAAGTAGGCCTCTGGGAGAAAAAGGATGTATATCCGTCCAAATTGTCGGGCGGCCAGAAACAGCGTGTGGCCATTGCCAGAGCATTGGCCATGAATCCGAGCATCATGCTTTTTGATGAACCGACGTCGGCCCTTGATCCGGAATTGACCGGTGAAGTACTGCGTACGATTCAACAATTGGCGGAAGAGCATATGA
>NZ_HF986212.1:6129-15060 GCF_000431435.1 Veillonella sp. CAG:933 | reverse complement strand
GAGCATATGACGATGATTATCGTAACCCATGAAATGGCGTTTGCCCGTCAGGTGGCGGATCGCATCATTTTCATGGCGGACGGCATCATTCAGGAAGAAGGCAAACCGGAAGACGTTTTTACCAATCCAAAGTCACCACGTACCAAGGCATTTTTAGATTCTATGCTATAAGTAAAGGAGACATATGTAATGAAGCAACGATGGCAAATGCGAATTGCTACCTTAGCGGTAGGGGCACTGTTGGGCGTAGTCGGCACCGGCTATGCTAAGAGTTTACCGACTTATGATACGACGAAAGCAACGGCGGAAGCTCAGACTTTTGAAGCTCGCGGGGTTCACAGTGAATCCGATTTACCGGCGGCGTATCAATCGTATGCTACCACGATGATCACAGAAATTCGCGATTACTCTGACGGTTATACATTTACCGTGCCATGGCGTCTCACCAATGGTCGTTATGAATCACAAGCTAAAGATGACGGCAGCACCGAACGCGGTTATTTCTTTAACTTGGCGGAAAGCTCTATTTCCGAGCCATTCCTTGTTTCTTTTACCAAACGTGACAATATTGTGGAAGGCAATGTGAGTTTGCAACAGTGGAACACTACTTGGTATAACGAATCTGTTACGAATATGACGAAAGAACGCTACCTTGCTTTGTGGCGTGAAAACCGCAAGGACTTAAGCGGGTACACCTTAGACGGCGATTTATTCGATTTCAAAGGGGCTACGACGGCTCGTTGGGACTCCTTCGTGCGCAGTGATGCTGGCGAAACCGGTTCTACTTTCTTTGATGCTGAATTTATCATGGCGGCGGACCCTACGCAGCGATATACCATGACCATGATGTATCCTAGCAAATACAATGATTATATGATGCAGGGTGTTGTAAAGAATGTCGTGCCTTCGTTTAAACTTATGAAAGAAAAATATCGCAATACGGGCAACTTGGTATTAACCGATGAAATCAGTTATATTAAACCAAGCGGCTTTAAAGTGGTAACACAAAATAGAAACGGTGCCGTTTTAACCAAAGATTTCTATCGCATCGAAGTGGGCCTATTCCCGATGGATAAAACCGTATCCATCGATTCCCGAGCCAGCTATCCGACTATGACGGCTCGTCAGGAAATTGCCGATTTCTATGTAAATGAATTAGTCACCAATTATGGCGCTACGATTGAAGGTTATAAAACTTTGATTGATAACCATAATACGGGCTCCTTAATCGTAGGCAGCTTACAACGTGGTGAAGGGGTAGCCATTAAGTTTGCTTCTTACATCACCCTTACCGACTCCGGTCAAGCCGTTGTGGCTCGCATTATGGCGCCGGATAACGGTCAGTTTACCGACGAAGACTTGATGAAAATGGTCGAAGGTGTTCGCATTCAGCACAAAGGCCTTTTGAGTGGCGGTACGGTTATACTGTAAGCGTGTGCAAGAGCTTCTGTTTAGGTTCGCATACGGTGATATTATGAGTATCTCCGCATTAATTTAAAAATTCTAAACTTTTTTTGAAAATTTTTTGAAATAAAAAAGGACTTTTGTAACTCCGTAGAGAATACTTAAGTATAGAAGAAGTCATCGTGAATGAATCGAATCATTCACCAATGGGAGGGATTCATATGCAAGAACAAAATAACGCTAAAGTAGTATACAAGACGATAGTTGTACCGGCTGACGGTTCCGAGAACTCGAAACGTGCATTACAGCATGCTGTTTCGATTTGCGAACGTAACGAAGCACAGCTTGTTATCGTACACGTAGCCAATATCGTGTCCGCTATTTCCAATTTTGACCAGACCCCTATCAGTGGCGGTTATGTATCGGAACAAATCGCGGAAGACATGGAAGAAACAGGTAAAAAGATTTTGGAAGACGTTTCCAAAGATGTACCTGCTGATATTGCTGTTAAAAATGTATTTGAAGTAGGCTCTCCCGGCCCGGCTGTATTAGCGGTAGCTAAGAAGTTTAATGCCGATTTAATCGTAATGGGCAGCCGAGGCCTTGGACCTTTGAAAGGTTTATTTATGGGCAGTGTAAGTAGCTATGTAACCAGTCATTCTACTTGCCCGGTGCTCGTTGTCAAATAAATAGTCACATATGAGGGGCTTTGCTCGCCAAGGGGCAAAGCCTCTTTTTAGAATGGAGGTACTATGAATAAACAACGGATTGTTTGGCTTCATGAACAACTGCCCGAGTGGGAGGCAAAGGGTTGGATTTCTAAAGAACATGCGGCACAGATGCGCGTGTTTTATGGTACCGTAGACACCACTCAGGGGCCTTCGCTCAGAAGGTTATTGGTGTTATTATTAGGGCTGTTGTTAACGAGTTTAGGTGTATTTTTACTCTTTGCCGGTTATTGGTACAGCTTTTCACCGGCCGGTCGTATGGACTGGTGTATTGCGCTCTTGCTCTTGGCGGTTATCGCTTTAGGCTTAGGTCTTTGGAAAGCGCCTAGGGGGAGCATCTATGCGGAAGGCATAGGGCTTTTTTATGTGGCGACCCTTACCATCTCGACGGTGCTCATGAGCGATACCTATTATACGGGTGAAGGCTGGGGCTTTTACGCCCTCATCATAATGCTCCTCACCTTGCCGGTCATATATCTGTTGGGATCCGGCTTCACCATGATGGCCTATCTCTTAATTGGCCTTTTATGGAGCGTATCGGCGCGGGAAGTTACCATGTGGGGTGAACCTGTTTGGTTATGGCTTCTTCTGGCAGCGGGCAGTCCGTTCTTTGCGGAGCAGTTACGTAAACGCACACGCTCATATTTGTCCACGTTGTGGCTCTCATGGGCCTATGTGGCGGCTATTTTCGGGGCGTTCTTTTTTACCATTACGTCGTATAACTTATCGCTCGGTCTATTCTTTGTAGCGTCTTTATCGGCGGCCACTTATGCACTGGGCAGCTTGTCCCGCGAACAGGGTCTCTGGTCTTTGCCGTTCCGCGGTATCGGGGTACTCGGCCTCATGTATGTGGTCGTATACGGTACATTTATCAGTACCTGGCAGGAAGAAGCGGCGGCTTCGGCTGATTGGCTCAGTATCGGCTTAGGAATAGTTGCCTTAATCTTGGTTGCGGGCGGCTTAAATGCACTTTGGCAAAAACGAATGGGCACGGATCTTTTAATCACGTTTTGTCCTATTGTAGTAGGGCTTTTGATGTTGTCTGTTCATTGGGGTGTGACACCGCTAACCGGTTCTATCCTATTTAATGTATATGTAGTATTATTAGCCATTGTCCTCTTGTGGCAAGGTACGGTAACCAAACGTGTAGGTTTGGTAAATGGTTGTATTTTTACCTTCTTAGCTATGATTGCGGCGCGCTTCTTTGATCCTACGTTCTCCTTTGTTGAACGCGGTTTTACCTTTATGGTAACAGGCGTAGCTATTTTTGCGGTTAACTTGTTCTACATGTGGCGTAAGCAATCGCAACAGGCGCAGGTGAATACATCGGTAGCCAGAGCCAATCGACGTTTACGTCGTCGCCAAACCTTGGGTGATGATGAACATATTGAAGTGACGGATACCGGTGAACATACCGAATCGGCCGGTAATTATACGAGTGCGCCGAGCGATGATCGAACGGGGGCAGACGCAGCGAAATCTGCCACTGTTAAAGAAGACGGTAATATGGCCTATACTGCTCGCGAGCAGGAATCGGCGGCCGCTGTAAGTTCTGATAAAACGACGGCACGAAAGGGGGAATCCTCTGATGCGCAATAGAGTTTATATAAAATGGATTCTCTTTATTGTAGTCGGTATTTGTACTTTGCTATCGCCGTTTTTTATTCAACATCGGTCCACCTCATTGTTGCAAGGTGGCGGTGAATATCAATGGCCCGTGTCCTTGTCGCGTACAGCCGGTTGGATTCCGTCCGATTATTTGGAAGTCAGATTTTTAGGCAGTCGCGGACCATGGCAGGGCGGTCGTTTGCCGGTGTATGACCAGGAAGTATATGTGTGGGTAACGGCTAAGCCGAACGGCATCTTGGAAGTAACCGGCGTGTCCGATAAAAAGCCGACTACAGGCGATTATATTTTTGCGCGCGTAACTCGCGTAGATAATACGGATGTAGAATTTAAACTATTATTTAATCGTGTGACCTTGGATTTAAATAAAGTAAATCCCGATTTTTACACGACCTATAAAGGAACTTTATTGGCTACGCTTAAAATCAAAGACGGCCACGGTATCGTTACGGGCGTATATTCGCGCGGTATACCTTTAGAATTGGCTACCCCTGAGAGTGAAGCACAACAGGAAATTGACAGCCGCACACCAATCAATCAAATCGGTGAACCGCAGGCAACTGCTGAAGCAACGGCCGCCATTGACGGGGCGGGTCAAAATTAAACTGGTTAAATTTGCTTGTTTCGTTATATAATAATTAAACAGGCTCTGAAAGCTTTAAGTAACCGTTAGCAAATAGAAGTCTATAAGTATTAGAACGTGAGAATATAAATGGTGTAATAGGAGTTAGGTATGGATGTTGCTCATGCACAAGTAGATGTGCAAGAATTGGCTGATTTGTTTAAAGTGCTGGGAGATCCTACGCGGATTCGCATTGTGCAGCAATTATTGAATAAAGAAATGTGTGTAACGGATATTGCTGAAGCCATGGGTATGGGGCAATCCGCTATTTCACACCAATTGCGAGTGTTGCGCCAAGCGCGCTTGGTAGCATTTCGTAAGGAAGGGAAAACCGTGTACTACAGCCTTAATGACGAACACGTGGTTATGCTTCTCAGTCAGGGGATTGAGCACGTATCCCATCAGTAAAAACAGAATAGCCCTAGGGTTAAACGTAAAAACCGCCTGCAAAGGCGGTTTTATTTTGTTCTGTAAATACAATGTTGCAGACTTAATTTTATGGCAGCGGTTTAATTTTGTTATATGAAGCAGTTGAAAATCGTGGTAAGCCGCATTATGAGAGACATTTTCTTTTGACTGGTGAGAGTGGTATAATAAGATGTTAACGTTATTTATGAATGAGGAAGTTTATGAAATATACAATCTTTCCAACAGATATATGGGAACCCTTAGCTGTTTGGCAACATTTTGAGGGCGAGGAAAGGGTCTATTGGCATGATACGCAGGTTAATCGCGTTATCGTGGCGGCCGGCCGTGTTAAAAGTATTACGGAAGCGGAATTACCGGAGTATCCGTGGGCTTGGTACGGTCAGACTTTTTTTGAAACAGTCAACGATGAAGCATGGCAAAACATGGGGAATGAATTGGTTGTTTTCACCCATTACTATGTACAGGAAGAAGGACGTGCCTATTGGGTCACCGCCGCTGCGGCGCCACCGGTTATTGAATCGGAACCGATTAAGCCGGTAGCACACAGCTATCGCGAAGCGGAGGCCGATGATTATGAAGCCTGGCAGACCTTGTTCGGTCATATTCAAGAAGGTATTGCGTCGGGCGAAGTGACTAAAGTAGTGGCTTCCCGTAAAGTGACGCTGGAAAGCGATACACCGTTTGACAGTACCTCGATTATCGGTCGCTTAGTGGCGCAGAACCAAGGGGCGTTTATTTTTGCCTATAACAAGGGTGACGCCGTATTCCTCGGTGCATCGCCGGAAGTATTGGTGCGTAAGCGCGGTCAGGACTTCATGAGCTATGCCTTAGCCGGTACGATGAAAAAAGATGACATTCATGATCAAGGGGCGCGTCTCTTGGCGGATGCTAAAAACCGCTATGAACACAATATTGTGGTGGATATGATTAAAGCAACCATGAGTGATTTATGCGATAGGGTAGAAGTGAAAGATACGCATATTATGGAACTACCGAATTTGTATCATTTGCGTACCTTACTCTACGGTCATGATACGGAACACTCTATTTTGACCATGGCTAAAGCCCTTCATCCGACACCGGCCATGGGCGGTGAACCGCGGGCAGCGGCGTTGGCCCTTTTACAGCAATATGAGCCGTATGAACGGGGCTTATATGCGGCACCTATCGGTTGGGTTTGCGGGAATACGCCACTTTTCCGTGAAGCGGGCGACGGACTCTTAATCGTAGGTATTCGTTCGGCCCTGATTCATGGCAAGACATTGTATGCCTATGCGGGTTGCGGTGTCGTGGCTGATTCCGATTGCGAGTCGGAATACAAAGAAACAATGACTAAATTACAAACTATTATGCGGGCCTTGTAAGTGGCTTAGGTACCTACAGCTTCGTGGCTAACAGGTTCCTTTGTGGTTAACGGCTTTTTGAACCATCTGATTATAGGCCCTATGAACCAGCCGGTTATAGGCTCTTTGAACCAGCCGGTTATAGGCGTATATCGAAGATTATGATAAAATAAAAAAGCAGGATACGTGTAGTGGTCGTTGTTTTCATGGAGGTGCAGGATGAACGAATATATAGCAGCCGCAGTGGATGAGCTTTTTGAACTTGGTGTGCGCCATGTGGTTTTCAGCGGGGGATCTCGCTCGACGAGTATGGCCGTACCATTCATGGCTCACGGCGGCTACAAAACATATATGAATATTGATGAACGTTCGGCAGGCTTTTTTGCCCTCGGTTTGGCAAAACGTTTGCATACACCGGTGGCTTTGGTATGCACCTCCGGATCGGCAGGCGCTCATTATTTTCCGGCCGTTATTGAAGCGTTTCACAGCCGAGTGCCTTTAATCGTGCTCACTGCGGACCGTCCGCCGGAAGCTCAGTTTGTAGGGGCACCGCAAACGATGGACCAAGTAAAACTCTTCGGTTCTTTCGTGCATCATTTTGAAACCCTCAGTCCCGATATTGCCGGCAGCGGCGCTCTTGAGTCGTCCCTGTATGCGCGTCAGGTAATCCAAAGGGCCTATATGAAAGCCATGGATGTGGTACCGGGGCCGGTACATATTAACGTACCCCTTCGTGAGCCTTTGGTGCCGGATACGAGCGCCGAGCAGTTTGCTAAAGGCCGGTTGAGCGGAGCTAAGCGCTTTGTAACTCAATCGGGTATTATGCGTCTCAGTGAAAATGCCTTAAAGCCTCTGATTGAAGAACTTAAAGGTCGTAAAGGCATTATTTTGTGCGGCCCCGCTACGGGACGCGACGGTGATGATGAGTACTACCGAGCTAATGGTTACGGCAATGGCTTTGAATTTTGCCAGGGCGTAGAAATACGGCCCGGTTTTTACGATAATCCTAAAAACGTAATCAACAATGCCTATGGCACGGCCATGCTAGCCTTAGGTGAAGCTTTGGAAGCGCCCGTACTGGCTGATCCCCTATCGCCGGTTAGAGCTTTGAATCATCCGCTCATCATTGACAAGTATGATGCGTTTTTGAGTAATGAGGAATGGCAAAGTGAGTTGGCACCGGAGTACATCTTGATGATGGGTCAAATGCCGGTTTCAAAACGATTGCAACAATTCATCAAAAAGCATTCCGCAGCTGTTTGTTATCAGATTGATGCGGGGGCCGGGTATCGCAACGGCACGGTAACGACGAACCGTGTTATTCAATGCGACCCCATTGCTTTTGCCTTGGATGTGGCAAAACAGTTGATTTATACCTTATGGGCGCCGGAGATGATTGATAATCTCTTAACCACCAAAGGCGAGTTGAGGACCTTTTTAAAAGCCAAGGAAAATCTTCATAAGAAATTAAGCGACAATGCCTATACGAAAAGTTGGCTGAAAGCACAATATAGAACGAGTCTTTCCATGGCCCGCGTAAGGGAAGAGAAAACTCTCTTTGAGGGCAAGTTCGTGGCCCTCTTGAACGATGGTCTCGATGAGCGAACCTTCATCAAACACGGGGCCCCACAGACGGTGAATGTGGTGGTGGCCAACAGCATGCCGATTCGCGATTTTGACTATTTTTGGCGCCAAGGTAAACCGAATACGCGCGTGTTCGGAAACCGCGGTATCAACGGTATCGACGGCACCGAATCGACAGCGTTGGGGATTGCGGCCGCTTTAGGTGAGCAGACTTTACTCGTGACGGGCGATTTATCCTTCTTCCATGACCTGAACGGTCTTGTGATGGGCAAAAATGAAGGCCTGAACTTAGTAATTGTATTGTTTAATAACGATGGGGGCGGTATTTTTGAATATTTACCGCAAAAAGGCATCGACAATTTCGAATATTTATTTGGAACGCCGCAAGGCCTGAACTACAGTGCCCTAGCTGATTTGATGGGCATTCACTATCAGGCGGTGACGAGCTATGAAGACTTTGAAGACAATGTAGTGCGCGCCATGAAAGCGGGCGGTATCCATGTATTGGAAGTAAAAACAAATCGTGAAGTGAGTCGTGAACTTCACAGAAAGTATACGGTAACTGTGTATGAAAAATGACTTTGACAGTCTTGATGAAACATCAATGTACGATCAAGGTGATCGAGAAGAGATTACGGCTGTGTTGGAAGCGGCCGATGATGTATATATAAGTATTGACAACGTGTCTTATCACGTGGCCCTGCGGGGTGAGGGCATGCCCCTCATTTGTCTCCACGGCTTCGGCGAAGCCGGTGACACGTGGGATAAATTGAATCTCCCCGGTTTTCGCCTCTATTGTGTGGATTTTTTGGGCCACGGCGTATCGGACCGGTCGCACAATCCGGTGCTGTATCAGTTTGATACGGTGCTGCGCCATTTATATACCTTGATTCACACCTTGGTAGGTGAAGAACCATACGGTATTATGGGGTACTCCATGGGCGGTCGCATGGCCTTGCAGTATGCGGCTATGTATGAACCGTCGCGGTTAATGTTCCTCGTATTGGAATCCGCTTCAGCGGGCATTGAAGATATTAATGAGCGGCAGGAACGGGCGGCTGCCGACGAAGTGTTGGCCCACAAAATTGAGACCCACTCCATTGAATGGTTTGAAGAAATGTGGTCAAAACTGCCTATTTTTGCGACTCAGCAAAAACTATCACCGGCGGTGCAGCACACCATCAAAGAGCGTCGT
>NZ_HF986212.1:0-6103 GCF_000431435.1 Veillonella sp. CAG:933 | reverse complement strand
GTCGTCTCAGTAACACACCGGAGGTGCTCGCCCATACTTTACGCGGCACCGGTCAGGGCATGACGCCCTACGTAGGGAATAAAATTGCCGATTTGGAAATAGAAATCCTTTACGTATCGGGGGCGCTTGATACAAAGTATGATGACATAGGGAAGACTATTTTCGGGTTTTGTGAAAACTCGGCCCATGTGTCGGTCCCTGAGGCGGGGCACAATGTGCACACCGAAATGCCCGATGAATTTAATGATATAGTAAACCTGTTTTTGTCAGATTATAATGACAAAAACATCAGTTGATTAGCTGTTAACTATGAATACTTTATGTGTTTTAGTTGTTAACTATGAAGACTTTAAGTGCTTTTTAGATGTATATTAATGTAGCTAGCATTGCCGATTGCAACTGAAATACGGTCGGCAGAGGTTTAAAAAGGAGGCTATTATGAGCAAGTTTGATTGGCAAGTATTGGATCGCGGTTATGAAGATGTAATTTATGAAACCTATAACGGCATTGCCAAAATCACTATTAATCGTCCTGAAATCCGCAATGCGTTCCGTCCTAAAACAGTGGTGGAACTCATTGACGCGTTTACCATTGCTCGTGATGACACCGAAGTGGGCGTAATTATTTTAACCGGTGCCAACCACGGCGGCGATGTGAATAAAGAAGCATTCTGCTCCGGCGGTGACCAGAGTGTGCGCGGTAACGGCGGTTATGTAGGTGAAGACCGCATTCCACGCCTTAACGTGCTCGATTTGCAGCACTTAATCCGCATCACGCCAAAACCGGTTATTGCCATGGTTAACGGCTATGCTATCGGTGGCGGTCATGTACTTCACATCGTTTGTGACTTGTCCATTGCTTCTGAAAACGCTAAATTCGGCCAGACCGGTCC
Source organism: Veillonella sp. CAG:933 (assembly GCF_000431435.1). Lineage (NCBI taxonomy): Bacteria > Bacillati > Bacillota > Negativicutes > Veillonellales > Veillonellaceae > Veillonella > Veillonella sp. CAG:933. The sequence continues at coordinate 5,210 of NZ_HF986212.1, read as the reverse complement.
GCGCGTAGGCTCCTTCGATGCCGGTTACGGTGCAGGCTACCTCGCTCGTTTGGTCGGTCATAAAAAAGCCCGTGAAATCTGGTTCTTGTGCCGCCAATACACCGCGCAGGAAGCCCTCGACATGGGTCTTGTTAATACGGTAGTGCCATTTGACCAATTGGAAGAAGAAACCGTTAAATGGTGTGAAGAAATCCTTCAATTATCCCCAATGGCCCTTCGCTTCTTAAAAGCATCCTTCAACGCTGATACCGACGGTCTTGCCGGTTTACAACAGTTCGGTGGCGACGCAACTCTCATGTTCTACACCACCGACGAAGCGAAAGAAGGTCGCGACGCGTTCAAAGAAAAACGTAAACCTAATTTCAAACAATTCCCTAAATTCCCTTGATAGGAGGACGTTTTAATTATGCGATGGTTACGAGAGCGGGCGCAAGCAACTCCCAATCAGCCCTTTCTTGATGGCTATACTTATAAAACGATATATGAGCGCACCGTACTGCAGGCCGGCTTTTTGTCGGCCGTAGTGCGCGGTGAGAACCGCATCGGTCTTTGCAGTGAAAACTCGGTGGACATGGCGGTGATGCTCTTCGCGTTATGGTCCTTAGGGAAAGAAGTATTTTTAGTAAATCCACACCTCACTGTACAGGAGCAGGAACAGCAAGCCCTCGACTTGGGCGTTCATTTAATCTTTGCGTCACCCACGGTGCAGGAACGGGTGGAAGCAACCTGTAACGGTCGTTTTTGCCGACCCCATCACAGTGCGGTCAACGAAGTAGCTTGGCGTACCTGGGGTGCCTTGCCGCCTATGGATGAAACATCCCGCACAAGACTTGTGCAATGCTTTGAAGGTCTCTTGGTGCCGCCACTGATGGATCAGGCTATAGCGGCCATTATGAACACCAGTGCTACAACCGGTTCGGTAAAATCCGTACCCCTTCGCTGGGGGCAGATTGAAGCCCATGTGAAAGCGTCGGCCAAGGTGCTGGGCGTTTCGCCGAACGATAATTGGCTTACCGTACTACCTATGTTCCACGTGTCGGGCTTGTCTATTATTTTGCGGACCTTATATAACGGCACGGCGGCTACGATTATGTCGTCTTTTGACGAAGCCAAAGTCATTGCCGGCATTACGTCCGGTAAACTTACCATGGTATCGTTGGTGCCCACCGTATTGCAGCGCATCATCGATCGTATTGATAACCACGCCTTGCGGGTGGTGCTGCTCGGTGGTGAGTTCATCCCCGATGCGTTGGTGGAAAACTGTTTAGCCAAAGCCATGCCGATTTTTAAGACCTACGGCATGACGGAAACCTTTGCTCAAAGTGCGACGGTGAATGTATTGGCTCATCCGGATAAGCGACAGGCTGTAGGTAAGCCATTACCGGGTGTTGTTATTGAAGTGCGTAATCCCGATGAAACGGGTATCGGGGAAATTTGGCTTCAGTCGCCTATGCTCATGACAGGCTACCTCGGTAAGCCGCCGATTGTTGGCTTTTTCAATACGGACGATATGGGCTATTTGGATGAAGACGGCTATTTATATATTGTGAATCGCCGCCAGGATATTATTATCTCCGGTGGTGAAAACATTTATCCGAAAGAATTGGAAGATTGCCTCTATCGCTTGCCGGGCGTGACGGAATGTGCCGTAGTCCCTAAAGCGGATGAACGGTGGGGACAGGTACCGATTCTCTACTATGCCGGCGAGGCCAGTGTAAAAGCGGTTAAAGAGCACTTGAGTGAAAACTTGGGCCGCTACAAACAACCAAAGGCGATTTGCCGTTTGGCAAAATTACCACGTAATAACTCTGGCAAAATCATGCGTCGCACGCTGATTGACGAAGCGGCGGATATGTAAAATAGAATGATCGGCATGGCAGATTGCTGCGAAGGTAATCGCTATGTGAGGGCGATGCCAACATTTGAAATAAGGCTATGTGGCGTCGATGATATTAATATTGTTTTAAGGCGAGGGACGAACGATGACTCATCAGATGACAATCTCAAAAATCACCTTATGGCACATTGGTTTACCGATGCGCTTTACCTTTCGTACGTCCCAAAGCACCTTATCACATCGAGAAAGTCTTATCGTAGGCGTCACCACATCGTCAGGCTATACCGGCTATGGCGAAGTGGTGGCGTTTACGGAGCCTTTTTATACGGCAGAAACGTTGACCAAGAGTAAAGAGATACTGTTGACGGCGTGGCTGCCGTTTTTTGTAGGCAAAACTATGGTAGGGCCGTGGGCCATGTATGAAATGGTGGATTCGTTACAGGATGTGTCGGTTGAGCCGAATGCGAATGCTGACTATGCTAATGAGGGTGCCGATTCTCCTAGGGCGACGGGCAAAAAATTGCGCATGTGTTATCCTATGGCTTGGGCGGGGCTTGAAAATGCCATCCTCCATGCTTATTATGGTGAACAAGGGTTAGCAACTATCGATACTTTAGTACCCGGTAAAAAATGTAAAACCATTGAATCCGGCGTTGTTTTGGGCGATATGCCGATTCCGGAGCTTTTAAAGGCTGTGGAAAAACACGTAGACAACGGTTGCCGACGTATCAAGTTAAAACTCAAGCCCGGTGATGCGGTGGACCGTGTGGCAGCCGTACGCAAGGCTTATCCAGATATTATCTTGGCCGGGGATGCGAACTGCAGTTTTGCGCCGGACAAGGCTGATGAGATTATTGCTTTAAATGAGTATAATCTGCGGTCCTTGGAAGAACCGTTTGTGGTGAAGGATGCAGCAGGAAACTATAAAAGTGCTGAAGTTTATGGTTCACTGCCTCAAGAATTACGACAGACGATTCAAACGCCACTTTGTTTTGACGAAAGTGTACAATCCTTAGCAGAATTAAAAGCCATGCATCAAACAGGCTGGCTCGATTTATTGAATATTAAAGTAGGACGCCTTGGTGGGCTCCGCGAAACTTTGGACTGCTTAAGTTATTGTCGTCAACATAAGATTGGTTTTTGGATTGGCAGCATGGTGGAAAGCGGTGTTTCAAAATACATGCATGTACAGCTGGCTACCTTGGCAGATACGTGGATGGCCGGCGATTTATCGGATATGAGCCGTTATTTTGAAAAGGACATTATTACCACGCCTATTGAGTTTTTACAGGGAAAGTTAGCCGTGGATTTCAAAGCCGGTCTGGGAACGGATATAAATGATGCGGCTCTGCGAGAATATACCTTGGACAGGACTGTGTTTGAATAGAGCTGGGGCTAGACGACATAGAAGATAGATAAAATAGATCATGGTTAAAAATTGAGCCTTCAAAATGATGAGGTGTAAGATTTATAGCAATCGGAAGGGAGTGCACTATGACTTTAGTTGATCAATTAAATATAGATTATGTAAATTTAACGGATACAGGCTTTGAAAGTACTATGACCATGGGTGAATTTCATGCCCAGCCGTTTGGCTTTTTAAACGGTGGCGCAACGCTTGCGTATTGCGAAGCTATCGCGGGCATGGCCAGTAATCTTATGGGTGAAGGTGCCTATGTGGGCGTAGGACAGACTGTTACAGCTCACCATTTAAAAGCAACGAAGCCTCAGGGCAAATTGTTGGCGCAGGGAATCTTATTACATGGCGGTAAACGCAGTCATGTGTGGGAAATAAAGTTGACTAATGAAAAAGGCGAACACATTTCGCAAGTAACTGTGGTTAATGCATTGATTGAGATGAATTGTAAATAGCTGGTTATGAAGTACTTGTTTAGTAATTGGTTTGTAAAGACGTTTTAAGAGATGTAAATAAACTGTACGGAATGTCGAAAACACAGAGTGAAGTGTTATAATAGGGATATGTTTATAATTTTGGAATAAATAGAGTAATACAGGTGTAGGAGTTTGGTGTGTTAGATCGTAAAGTATTTGGCCTGGTTGTATTAGTCGGCATTTTTGCCGGTATCGTAGGTATAGTATTTACCAATTTATTGCATGTGATTCAGCATTTTACCTTTGGTTACAATGATTTGAGCTTTGGTGTTGGCGTAGCGCAGGCGAGCGGCGAACGTCGTGTTTGGGCGTTGCTGGCTTGTGGTCTTGTGGGCGGTATTGGCTGGGTGCTGATTCACCGCTATGGCGGCAAACTTGTTGAAGTTAAAGACGCAGTAAAAGATGTGACGAAAGAAATGCCGCCGGTAACTACTTTGATCCACTCTACTTTGCAAATTATAACCGTGGCTATGGGTTCTCCGCTCGGTCGAGAAGTGGCACCGCGCGAAGCAACTTCGGCGCTAATTACTTGGGTGATGCGCTATGTGAAACTAACGAATGAAAATCGATCCCTTCTCATTGCTTGTGCATCCGGTGCCGGTTTAGCGGCCGTGTATAACTCGCCGGTATCGGCCACGATTTTCGTTTTGGAAACACTGCTGTTAACCTGGAACGTGAGAGCGTTGAGCTCCGCTTTTATCGCCTGTGGTATTGCCACATTTGTGGTTCGTTTAGGGCTTGGTGATACGGTTCAGTACGATATGCCACAACCGGTTATGATTGGAAATTTTGCCGAATTTTCCGTACTTATCGGGATTATTATCGGCGTGGCTGTAGTGTTTTTTGATAAATCGCAAGCTTATTTACCTAAGTTTGATCGTAAAAGTCCTAAGATGATTTTATTATCGGTGATTGCCTTTGGCCTCGTAGGCCTTATGGCTGTATATTTCCCGGCCATTTTGGGTAACGGTAAACCTGGAAATCAGCTTACCTTTGCTCATTTAGTACCTTGGGAATATGGCTTAGGACTCTTTGCCGCTAAATGGGCTGCTGTCCTACTCGCTATGGGCGCCGGCGCTTATGGTGGTAAAATTACACCATCCATGATGCTGGGGAGTACTTTGGCCCTCGTTGTAGCCATTGCGTGGAACTTCGCTATCGGGCCTATTTCAATTGGACTCAGTGCCTTTTTGGGGGCAGTAGTGTTCTTGGGTCTCGCGCAAAAAATGCCGCTTACTTCCTCTGTATTTATGCTGGAATTATCGCGGTTTTCAGTGGAACTATTATTCCCGATTGCACTCGCTATGGGGATGGGGATGATTACGCAGGCGTGGCTTAAAGATAAAATATAATGCTAAGATAATCGGCATATTATATAAAGAATACGTACGATTCTTGATGATTTATAATGTTGTAAAGTTTTTTGCAAAATTTGTAAAAAATTTATAAAGGTTCATAGTATAATCAAATGCGACAAATA
>NZ_HF986211.1:0-26590 GCF_000431435.1 Veillonella sp. CAG:933 | reverse complement strand
TTTTTAGGGGTGTATTTCGTTACAGCCCCTTTGTCATGCCTATTCGGCGTACAAACAAAAACCACAAGGGGTGGAAAAACCCTTGTGGTTACTGTATTTTTATATTAATTGATGATGAATTAGAGCCCACATATGACTTAACTTAAAATCCTAATTTTATTCTTGAGTACACATGTTATCATCATCTGCTTCTTCATCATTTTCATCAGTTTCACGAACCGGTGTTTTGCTCCAAGCGAGCCAAGCACAGATGGCCATGCATACTACGACGGTACCTACCATTGGCCATGGGGTGTTGTTAAAGAAGAGTGCTAAGGCTACGGAGGATACGATGCCGCTACCGTATTGCAAGGAGCCGATAAGAGCGGCAGCGGTTCCTGCTTTGTCGCCCGCTTTATCAAGGGCAGCTGCAGTAGCGCAAGCTGAAATGATACCATTGGTTGCAAAGATTAAAACTACGGACAAAATAACACCGTAAACGCCCCACACATTTGTATAGGTCATAAAAACCAGCAATAATACAGCTGCCATTGTACCTAAGGTAGATGCCCGAAGTAAGGTGTCCATCGTATAGCGGGCAACGAGTGCTCTGTTTACGGAGCTCATAATAACTACACCGATAACATTCATGGCAAATAATGCGCCGAAATAACGTTCCGGAATGCCATAATAAGTAATATATACATAAGGTGTACCGGCAATAATCGCATAAGCCCCCATATAGAAGAAAGCTACGCACAAGGTGTATTTCATGAACGCCCAATCGGCAAATAATTCGCCATAAATTTTAAAAGCTTTTTTAATCCCCGCCTTGTTGCGACGTTCTTCCGGCAATGTTTCCGGTAAAAAGAATGTGCCGATACCGATTAAAACACCGACAACAGCAACGGCCCAGAAAATCATATGCCAAGAAGCAAATTCAACAATTAAACCACCAATGGAAGGGCCTACAATTGGTGCCCCTGCCATGAGCATGGTAATCAAGGATAATTTGTCAGCCGCTTCAGCAAGGCTGTAGCGGTCGCGAATCATGGCTCGTGATAACATAGGCCCCACACAGGCACCGATAGCCTGAAAAATTTGCCAAATAACGAGTTCTGTCATGGTATCGGCAGTGGCACAACCAATCGTGCCGATAACAAATAATACCGAACCCATAATTAACGGTTTAATACGACCGATGCTATCACTAATAGGACCCCACACGAGTTGCGCAATCATAAAACCGAATAAATAGCCGCTGATTGTGAGTTCCGCCCCCGGTCCCAACATTTCCGTCATAGCAGGTAACGCCGGTAAGTATACATCCGTCGATAAGGAGTTAACCGCCATCAACGAAGCCAGCACGGATAAGAATATAAATGAATTATTTCTCATTTTATTTACAAATTCCAAAACTATCACTCCCTCACTCAATAAGAGACAATGATGCGAAATGAATCGTATCAGTATCTCTTAAAAACTACGTCTTTATATTTTTGAAAAAGTTATTTCAAACAAAACATTGTTATCCATTTATCAAAAACATATTTTTTCACCACTAATCTTATTTATTGCGACGTTCTTTTACCAAATTAATGAAAAAGTCTACTGTAGCCGGATCCTGATGGCTGAAGAATAAGCTTGTCTTCGTATCCAAAGATTGAATGCGCGCCATGTCATCAGCGGACAACTCAAAATTCATCACATCAAAGTTTTCTGCCATACGTTCCGGTTTAACGCTCTTCGTCAAGCAAACAATGCCGCGTTGTACTTGCCAACGAATCATAACCTGAGCCGTTGATCTATTGTATTTTTTAGCAATATCCATCAAAACAGGATTTGTGAAAATGTTATTGCGTCCTTCCGCAAACGATGCCCAAGATTCTAACTGTACATTGTTTTTAATCATATTTTCCTGCGCTTCGATTTGCTGATTGAACGGATGTGTTTCCACCTGATTTACCTGCGGTTTAATTTCAGTAAATGCCACAATGTCGCTCAAACGATCCGGATAGAAGTTACTTACACCGATGGCACGTGCTTTGCCGGCTTTATAAGCATCTTCAAGCGCACGATAGGCACCATAGTAATCACTGAATGGCTGATGCAATAAGAATAAATCAACATAATCAGTTTTTAATTTTCTCAAAGATTCATCGATAGACGCTTTAGCTTTTTCATAACCATAGTTATCAATCCAGATTTTGGTAGTTAAGAAAATTTCTTCACGAGGGATACCGGATTCGGAAATCGCTTCCCCAACTTCTGCTTCATTAAAATAAGATTGTGCCGTATCAATGTGACGATACCCAACTTTTAACGCTTCAAGCACAGCTTGTTTCGTATCTTCCTTCGGAATCTGGTACACACCGAAGCCTAAAATCGGCATCTTTACACCATTATTCAAAATAACTTCTTTTTCGTTGTAATTATTCATAGTCATATTATCGCTCCTTTTATTCTAAGTACTTGCGTTCAAAAACAACTTCGTGAACACTTCTACGTAACTTACATGTCTAAGTATATAGAAACTTATCGTTAAAGTACAATAGTAGTTATCCATAGCAGTATACGGTATAGTTATACTGAAAGTTGAAGCCTGGCTGCGGCTTAGTGCTAAATAACTTAATATAAAGACCGTTACTATCCTGTTTGCTCCTACGTGCCGCGGGCACAAAAAGTCGCTTCACAGGATAGTAACGGTCTTTTAGCATTTCAGCTGTTTTAGCTACTAAGCCGCACCAAGGGCTTCGCCGTTTCACATAACGGGTGGAGGGGAAAGGAAGAATGCTCCTGAGCCCATGCTACAAAAGAGTCGCTTCTCAGGATGGTAACGCTCTTTTTGCGTTTCAGCTGTTTTAGCTACTAGGCCACACCAAGGGCTTTACCGTTTCACAAAACAGGTGTCGTAGGAAAAGAAGAAACCTCCCGGGTCCGTTCTATCAAAGATCTCTTTACAAGATATAAAAACATTATGACCGGTGAGTTATTTTTGTATTCTATATCTTTAAATAAAATTATATAGAATAAGTAACTCCCCCCTCTCCTATTGATTCGATATACGGCGCTAACCTTAGATGCGGCCACGGCTGATGCTCCAAATTAGATAACAACAAAACGACCCTCTCTATCCTGTGACGCGACTCTTTGTGCCCGCGGCACGTAGGAGCAAACAGAATAGAGAGGGGCGTTATTTTATTTAGTTAAGTCGTGGCCGCATCCAGGCTTCGCCTATACGAACTCTTCCTCCCTCCCCCCTATTAACTAGGCCGGTCATGGCGTTTTAGCCCTTTATGTGGCCTAGATCCTAAATAAGCAGAATGCAAAAAAGGACCCTGACCATCCTGTGTAGCGACTTTTGTGCAGAATGCACCCAGGAGCAAACAGGATGGTCAGGGGCCTTTATTCAATTATTAGAGTTAAGCCACATAAAGGGCTTACGCCTCAACGGCTCTAGTTAATAATTCCTCCAGCATGCGCGGATGGTAATGGCTCATAAACACAGTTGTATCTCTATCAATGGTTTTAATAGCTGCCATGTCTTCTTCGGTAAGGCTAAAGTCAAATACGTCGAGGTTTTGCGCCATCCGTTTAGGGCTGGAGCTCTTGGCGAGGCATACAATACCGCGTTGAAGTTGCCAACGAATCATGATTTGTGCCGTAGATTTATTATATTTTTTACCGATTTCTTCTAAGATTGGATTGGTAAAAATACCGTCTTTACCGCGAGCAAAGGCAGCCCAAGACTCTGTCTGAACGCCATGTGCTTCCATATTGGCACGGGCAAATTCCTGCTGGAAGTACGGATGAATTTCAATCTGGTCGACTTGCGGTTTAATTTCGTTGAAGGCAATGAGGTCATTTAAACGATCCGGATAGAAGTTGCTTACTCCGATAGCACGCAATTTACCGGCTTTATACGCGTCTTCCAAAGCACGATAGGCCCCATAATAATCATTATATGGCTGATGAAGGAGCATAAGGTCAAGATAGTCAAGGTTCATACGTTTTAACGCATCGTCAATGGCTGCTTTGGCTTTTTCATACCCATAATTATTAAACCAAATCTTCGTTGTTACGAAAACTTCATCACGCGGTACGGACGTGGCATTCACGGCTTCACCCACTTCGTTTTCGTTGCCATATAAGCGAGCCGTATCAATGTGGCGATAGCCCGCATCAAGCGCGTCCAAAACGGCCTGTGTCGTGTCTTCATTCGGAATTAAATAAGTCCCAAAGGCAAGAATCGGCATTTTCACGCCATTATTTAGGATTACATAATCTTTTACGTTATTCGTTTCCATATGCTCTCACTCCTATACATCCGAATCGTTCTTTTATTTAGAACTGTTTTAGCTTAATAGACTTATTCTTAGCTTTATAGATTTATTCTCCGCTTAATAGAACTATTCTTAACTTAATAGAACGATTCTTAGCTTAATAAAACTATTCACCTTTTTATAACAATAAAGGCTATCTAATTTTTACAATTAAATAGCCCCATTAACATATTATTTCCCCTGGAAGTTAGGACGACGACGTTCCGCAAAGGCACGCACGCCTTCTTTGAAGTCTTCCGAGAAGCCCAAGGTTGTTTGTAAATGCACTTCTAATTTAGCATATTCATCCCAACCGCTGAATACACTGGCCCACATCATTTCTTTCATAGCTTTGAAGGATAATTCAGGCCCTTTAGCCAAACGAGTGCAAAGACGGTCGGTTGTTTTTACTAATAATTCCGGTTCGCACACTTTATAGACAAAGCCGTATTCTTTCGCTTTTTCAGCAGTTACCGCTTCACCGGTCATGGCGAGCTGCATAGCGCGGTTCATACCGATGGCACGAGTCAATAAGAACATCCCGCCCGCATCAGGTGCAAGGCCTACGTTAACAAAGGCCTGGATAAAACGGCTGTTGGTAGAGGCAATACAGATATCCGCAGCCAATACCATATTAAAAGCAGCGCCTGCTACAGCTCCGTCGGTGCTCATAACAACAGGTTTGGACATTTTTTTCATGGCAAACGAAATTTGCATAACGAGTTCAGCGATGGCTACCAACGACTGCTGGTCGTTCTCTTCAACGGCGCGTTTCATTTCCGACAAATCGCCACCGACAGAAAATACCTTACCTACCGCATTGATTAAAAGCACGCGTGCTTCCGGATCTGCTTCAGTGCGCTCGATGGCATCAAGGATTTCATTACACATAGGAATGTTAAACCCGTTCTGCACTTCCGGACGATTAAAGGTAATTGTTGCGATTTTGTTAGTTACTGAATACAAAATATTGGTATATTCCATTGACTACTCCATTTCTAATACTCGGAATCAAAGCCTTCCTTATATTACCTAAATAACAGGATTCTAAAAAAGTGCCCTCTCAAACTTTATCTTCTACTTTGTTATTAGTATACCGAATTTCTTCGATAATGAAAAGAGGCGGTTTTAGGCTTTATCTTTTAATTTCCCAATTTCTAATAGATAGCCATGGCTATGTATACTAACCTTCATTACCTTATTTTAAAACTGTTTCCTTCATAGCCTGAATCAGCGTTTCATCGGGACGACCATTCCCATACATTAACGCCATGCCGATAAATACGGCCCCGCCGATAATATTACCTAAGCTGACCGGCAAGAGATTGTTAATAAAGAAAGACCCCCAACCGAGTTGTGCCAGGGCATCCGGTGTAACCCCCAATGATGTGGCCTGTGCCACGTAAGACGGATCGGAAGCGGCCAAAATACCGGCCGGAATATAATATATGTTAGCCACACTGTGTTCAAAACCGGATACGATAAACATGAATACAGGTAAATAAATTCCCAGAATCTTACCGGACGTTGATGTGGTGCTGAAGCTGAGCCAGACGGCTAAACATACGAGCCAGTTACAAAGTATTCCCAATGCCAATGCTTGACCAAATGTAAGCGTCACTTTGCCGACCGCCAGTTTAATCGTCATGCCACCCAGCAGGTTGGCGCCACTGTGCCATAGCCCGGATTGGCTTAACAACCACGCGATGCAAAGCGACCCCAATAAGTTTGCCATAAATACAATCACCCAATTACGCAATAAACGGTATAGGGAAATGCGCCCACATAGCCAGGGCCGTTGTTTCTACAGGTTTCAACAATTTTGGATCATTCATAAAAAATTCGCCTCCTAATAACTGACTGTTACATGCATTCTGCTATATGCATACTGCTACATACATACTACTATATGCATACCGCTACATATACACTGCTACATATACGCTTTTACATATACGCTTTTACATATACACTGCTATTTTATAACGACCACTTAGTCATTAACGGCTGACCGATAAAAGCTACCGACTTTTATCAAATATTTACGAACTTTTGTAAAATGACCCTATGTGACTTCACACGCTGAACCTCTGACATAGTTTATCTTTTCTATTGTAGCATAAAACACGATATTTGTGTTGTACTAAATTCAAACGTCCTTAGACCTTAGTCCTATTACAATTCTTTTACAAATACTTTACTGCCTTTTTTCTATATCTTTTTTTAGCACTTTGTTAGGATAAAGAGAGCAGAAGTTCATTTTTATTTGATACATTAGGAGGTATTTTCATGAACGGAAAGCAGCATTTACGTAAAATGGTATTTTTTGCTTTAGCAGGTGCCTTAGCGTTCGGTCTTAGTACGCCCGCAGTCCAAGCAGTAGCTCCTGCAGTGAGTGTAGTTTCTCAAGCAAACTTACCTGCCACGGCTGTGACAAGTAACGCAATTAAAGTAATGCCTATTAACCAGGCAAAATTCTGGCAGGGTCAACGTTTTGACTTTGAAGTGGAATTACCGCTTACTACTACAGAAGTAGCAGTAACAATCAACGGTGAAGACGCTACTAAAGTTTTCAAACAAGACGCAACAATCACCCAATACGCCGACCATATTTCCTATCGCATTAACGATGTGTCTTTCAAAGACACCGGCGACAAACGCGTTAACGTAGTTGCTAACACAGCTCAAGGCGCCATCAGAAAAATGGCTAACTACAAAGTAGTTAACGAAAAAGCTCAAAAGAAAGCTAAAAACGTTATCCTCTTCGTTGGCGACGGCATGAGCATGCAAGCTAAAGAAGTGGCTCGTATCCTTTCTAAAGGCATGAGCGACGGTAAATTCAACGACGTTTTGGCTATGGAAAAAATGCCTCACATGGCTCTTATCACTACTTCCGGTTATGACTCCATCGTAACGGACTCCGCCAACAGTGCTTCCGCTTACAACACCGGTAACAAATCCGTAGTTAACGCTATGGGCGTGTATGAAAACAGCACTCCGGACCCAATGGATGATCCAAAAGTAGAAAATATCTCTGAAATCATTTCCCGTGCGAAAGATATGTCCTACGGTATGGTAACAACTGCGGCTGTAACTGACGCAACTCCGGCTGCCGTAACTGCACACACTCGTCGTCGCGGCGAACAGAACTTCATCGCAATGGACTTCTTAAATCGTAAAAACCCACCGGCTGTTGTTTTGGGCGGCGGTTCCCAGTTCTTCTTACCATTAGAAACTCCTGGTTCCAAACGTAAAGATAATGTGAACGTAATCCAAGAGTTCAAAAACAAAGGCTACCAATTTGCCGGTAACAAAACTGAACTTGCTCAAACTACAGCTGACAAACCAATCCTCGGTTTATTCACGCTTAACACTATGAACGTTTACATGGATCGCGAATTCTTACCTGAAAATCCATCCGTGCTTAAAGGTTTCAACGACCAACCTGGTCTTTTGGATATGACTAAGAAAGCCGTTGACGTATTAGAAAAGAACCCTAACGGTTTCTTCCTTATGTCCGAAGCCGGCTCCATTGACAAACAATTACATACAATGGATTGGCAACGTGCGGCTTATGACGCTATCGAATTCGACCAGACAATCCAATGGGCTCAGGAATACTCCAAAGCTCATGGCGACAACACTTTAATCATCGTAGTAGCTGACCATGCTCACGGTATCAGTATTACCGGTACTTACAGCGAACAAGATGGCAAAGTAGGTCGTGAAGCAGTTCGTGTATACGGTGATGCAGGCTGGCCTACATTCATCGATGCTAACCGCGACGGCTTCCCTGATAACCCTGATGCTGACGTAACCTTAGCTGTTCAATACGCTAATGCTCCGGATCATTATGAAAACTATCGTTTCCAAAATGAACCAACCAGCCCAGCTACAGCCGGCAAAGACGGTCTTGTAATCGCTAACCCTAAACGTGCTCCACAAGGCGCTCGCTTAGTACAAGGCAACTTACCTACAACTACCGGTGAAACCAGCGAAATTCACTCCGCTGACGACGTAGTACTCATGGCTCAAGGCCCTGGTTCCGAATACTTCCACGGCGTTATGGACAACACTGAAGTATTCTTCGGTATCCTCCGTGCCCTTGGCGTTGACGGCAACAAAGATAACAACAAATAATTTTTTACAAGGATGTGACTAGGAACAATGATGCAATTAAAACAGTGGCTACGCCCTTTAATACTTGGCCTCGTAGTACAGCTTGCAGTTGTCATGGTGCCCAACACGGCTTTGGCGGCTTGGCTGAATTTTGAAGACATGTATGCAGGCGCAACTTCAGAAGGGCTTATTTTATCGGATAGCTTATTGTCATTAAATGGGCAAAATGTAACGATGCAAGGTTATATGGCTCCACCGCTAAAACCGACCATCAACTTCTTTGTGCTCACGGAAACACCTATGGCCATCTGCCCCTTCTGCTCAACTGATGCAGATTGGCCTAGTGATATTGTAGTCGTTTATATGGACGATTCCGTAACGGCTTTGCCTTACGATCAGGACATTACCGTATCGGGACAATTAGAAGTAGGCAGCTATGTAGATGGTGAAACAGGCTTCGTAAGTCTTGTTCGCCTCCGTGGTGCTGAGGTTTATTAATATGTTGACGATTCAAAATCTGACCCGTCAATTTCCTGACGGCGACACCTTGATTACCGTATTGGACTTGCCTTCCTTTGAAGCACCGACCGGTAGTCAATGGTGTTTGACCGGCGTTAGCGGCAGTGGCAAATCCACCTTACTTCAGTGCATAGCCGGACTCCTACAACCGACTACCGGCACGATTCAGGCGGATGATGTCAAATTGACCGAAATCAACGCAAAAGAACTCGATCATTGGCGCGGTCAACAAGTTGGTTATATTTTTCAAGACTTCAATCTGCTCAGTTTTTTAACAGCCGAAGAAAACATTATAAGCGGTGCCTTCTTTGCCAATCGTTTTACGCACAAAGAGATGACCGATGAAGCGGTGAAACTCATGGATATCATGGGACTTACCAATCTCCGTCACAAAAAGCCGACCCAATTGAGCAAAGGTGAGCAACAACGCGTGGCTATTGCCCGAGCGCTTATAAAAAAACCTTCCCTACTGTTAGCCGACGAACCGACAGCCAGTCTTGATGCCGCCAACAGTGCCATCGTTATTGACTTATTGCGCAACTACAGCACAGAAGCCAATGCCACATTACTGATTGCCAGTCACGAAACGACTGTTATTTCTCAATTCACTAATCAATTACACTTAACAAAGCGAGGTTCTCATGATTCGTAAAATAGCCTGGCAGCAGCTCTGGTCCAAACCTCTGACCACATCGCTCCTGCTTCTCGTCATGGCGCTCGCGGTAGCCTTAAGTGTATTGGTAGTTTCCTTGGGTAGCGGACTGCAGCGTGGACTCATCGCCGCGACCGAACCCTTTACCCTACTCGTAGGCTCTCCCGGAAGCAGCCAACAGTTTGTACTCAATACCGTCTTTTTACAAGACAAACCCCTTTCCAATATCAGTTACCAAGAAGTTACTCAATTACGCGCCAATACTAAACTTGTAAAACAGGCCATACCTTTAGCTTTTGGCGATAGTGTAAAAGGGTTTCGCTTAGTTGGTACCGAGCCTGAAATTTTTACCGTACGAGCCGATAATACTAAACCGGAATGGCTGCGCCTCTCATCGGGCCGTCCGTTCCAAACCCCTTTTGAAGCCGTTATCGGCCAAGATGTGGCAAAACAATTAGGCCTGGCTCTAGGTGATACCTTCTACTCCACACATGGTACTTTGGCAAAAGGTAAAGAGCATCAAGAAGAAAAATTTACGGTTGTCGGTATATTAGCCGATACCGGCGGCCCTTATAATCAAGCCGTTTTGACACCTATCGAAAGCATTTGGGAGCTCCATGCTCACGGTCATAAACCAAACCGAGTACAAGGACAACTCCCAAAAGCCGCTCAAGCTCAAGCCCAAGAGCAAGTGCAAGACCAAGATCATAGTCACGACCTTTCTGAAAAAGGCGATGTGACGGCTATCATGGTCGAACCGGTAGGTTTCGGACAAGCCTATACCCTAGCAGCCCAATATGTCAAACGCAAAGATGCTCAACTCGTATTCCCCGCCCAAGTCATTACCCAACTCTTCAACCTCATGGGGCGTGGTGAAAAAGTATGGCAACCCATCGGTTACTTATTAATCGGACTTGCCATGGCCGTTGTTTTGGTAACTGCTTATTTGGCAACGGTGAATCGACTCCGCGATTACGCCATCTTAAAAGCGCTCGGCGCTACACAAAAGCAGCTGTACAGTATTTTGATACAGCAAACGGCCTATGTAATAGGTCTTGGCGCAGTCTTTGGCTGGCTCATGGGCTTTGGCGCCTACCTCGGCCTGGCCTATGCATTAAACACCAGTTCAGCCATTATCATGCCGCTGGCCATCTCCTCAGCGTCTTTGCAACTCACCCTCCTTTGCATAGTCGTCGGTCTGGCGGTAAGCCTCTTGCCGGTGTACGCATTCCACCGGAAGGCAAAACAATTACATGATGTAATGAATTAACACACGTTTTACACAATCTCACCTACACAAAAAGGGATATATCACGAAGAACTACCCACTCTTCGCTGATATATCCCTTTTGTATTACATTTTAACTTTAGTTTCTTATTTAACAACTACGAAGGCACCGCTGCCAACGAGTTCTGCCAAATTCGGTAAAACTAAGGCTTCATAGGTTTCGGGAGCCTGTGTCATGGTAAATACAACCTGACGATTATTGCGAACCAAACCTTCAAACAAACGGAGCAACCCTTTTTGTACCGATTCATCCGCTTCACGCACTACATAATCAAACTCGCTGATTAAAAGCATATCAATGCGCACGAATTCTTCCATGAAGTCGGCCACATAACCGTAAGTCACGCTGTCGGTATACGCTTCCACCAAACCTTGACCGGTAAATTCTTTAATTACGAGATTCGGTGTAACGTCCAAAGATTCGCGCTTTACGATTTCGCCGACGTTTTCCATTTTGGCAACCGTCCCTACTACTACAAGCGGATTATGCGCATCAGCACCCAATGCAGCCGCTACGGTATCAAAAGTATGACGCGCGTCAGCTTTTACAATAGTATCGGTTTTCTTTAAAATATCGGTATTAATTGTTTCTGTCATGCTATATCTCCTTATAAACTTTTATCCTTTTATTTTTATTAAATCTATTTGTGAACTATATTCAATATTTTCACTATTACATATTATAGCAGAAAATGACTAAACTTTATAAGAAAAAATAGTTATCTTGTTTCTGTCATAAAATCAAAAATTTTTTACAAAGTTTTTCGTACCTGATAAATACATCTCATCAGAACAGAAAAATCGGCAACCGAATACTCGGTTGCCGATAAGTCCTCATACCTATCTACTACATTGTTAATAAAATATGAGAAGTAGAGTAACAATCTGCTGATTGAATTCTTTAACGATGAGCAAATATGTCGGACTCTCCCCAGTCCTTAATTGACACTACTTAACTTTGGATGCCAAAGCAGCCGCTTCAGTACGTTTACGAATTGCGTCAATCAAAGGCTTAACTTCCAAAAATTCTGCATCCGTCAAACGGAATGTACGACCTTTGCGGTCGAATAATGATTTTTTGCGACCTGCGCCCGCGCGTTTGCCGCCCCACTTGTTAGTTTTCATAACGATCCTCCCTTGGGAAATGCGTAACACTGCCATGCAAAAAAATAACTATGCTTCTCTGTTTCTAGTATATACTATTCAAGCGACAAAATTCAATATTTTATTTCATGTATACCTTAAACTTTTTCAAATTGTTTACATCTTTCAAAACTATAAATCAAATTTCTTGTTTATACGGCGTATTTTATCAAAATAAGCGAATGGAGTATTCAAAAAATAAATTATTTTTAATTATGTCTGATTTCTTAAGTATCATAATTTTAATTTATAAAAATTTAATGCATCAAAGCGAAAGGTATTAATAAAAATTTTTAAAACAAATTATTCTATTACCGCTCGGCAAGCATTAACCACCGTTCCGTTTTAGCATCTAATTTCGCCGCCGCATCGGCACGTTCCGCCATAGTCTTTTCCATGGCTTCGTAATCGCCGCCCGCTTGATTAAGCATGGCATCATAAGCTTTTAACAGGCCTTCCAGCTCGGAAATATCCAGTTCTAATTGAGCAAGCTCTGCCTGCTCTGCCTTTGTAAGTGATTTAGACGCTGCAGGAGCCGTTTCTGCCGTAGTTGAGGTGTCATTAGCCGCATCACCCGTGTGAGAGCCCTTAGAAGCGATTTTATCGCTTTTCGGCTCATTTTTGGCATCCCCTGCTCCGGTTTGGGAGGTACCTGCCTGCTGCCCTACAACACCGCTATTTAATTTACCACCCGCCAAAACACCAATGCCGGTGTCTGCTTCCATTTCATCCAACATATCACGATATTCCGAATACGCCCCATGGACGATTTCAATTTGACCGTTCCCTTTAAATACAAATAATTTATCTACGACGCGATCTAAAAAGTAGCGATCATGGCAAACGGTAATGACAATACCGCTAAAAGAGTCCAAGAAGTCTTCCAGCACTTCCAGCGTCGGAATATCCAAGTCATTAGTCGGTTCATCCAATAAGAGCACATTAGGGGCACTCATGAGGAGTTTTAACAAATACAAGCGGCGCTTTTCACCGCCCGATAGTTTGCGAATCGGTACACCATGAAGTTCCGGGGTAAATAGGAAACGCTCCAAAATCTGACCGGCACTCAACGTACTGCCATCGGCCAACACCATGTAGCGATGGTCTTCCCGAATATAATCCAATACACGCTGATCTTCATCAAATACCGGTAATTCTTGCGTAAAATGCGCTATACGGACCGTTTCACCACGCCCAAGGGTTCCTGCATCCGGTTCGAATTTACCGTCCAATAACCCCATAAATGTGGATTTACCGATGCCATTCGGTCCCACGATACCAATGCGGTCATGACGAACCACATGATACGTAAAATCCTTCACAATCGGAATATCACCGCGACTGAAGGTTAAGTGTTCAATATCAAAAATCGTCTTGCCCAAACGGCTCTTAAGAGCAATCGGATCCAAGGTATCGGCACGACGTGCCACATCCTGGGCTTTTAAGGTTTCATAACGCTGTAAACGGGCTTTTTGCTTCGTCGAACGCGCTTGAGCCCCACGGCGTACCCAAGCCAGTTCTCGTTTCGAGAACTGATGACGTTTTTCCGCCGTCGCCGCTTCCCGTTCTTCTCGGTCCGCCTTCAAGGTTAAGAAGGTTTCATAGGTTCCTTCATAGCTATAAAAATGACGGTCCGACAATTCCAAAATTTCATCGCTCAAGGCATCCAAGAAATAGCGGTCATGCGTACTGATTACGAGCCCGCCTTTACGGCCCAAAAGATATTTTTCAAGCCATTCGATGCTGGCTTCATCCAAATGGTTAGTCGGTTCATCGAGAAGCAATAAATCACTGGGATATAACAGAGCCTGACCCAACGCCAAACGCCGGCGCTGGCCGCCGCTTAGTTCTCTAGCGAGCCGCATCAAATCGGTGAAGCCCAATTTAGTTAAAATCGTGCGGGCCTGTTGTTCAACCTGCCAGCCCCCTTCGGTTTCCATGCGACTCAATAGTTTTAAATGCTCAGGACTGCCCGGCGCAGTTTGGTCCATTCGTTCGTATTCACGGACTAATTTTAAAACCGGATGATCCGCTAAAAATATATTTTCCAATAAGGATGCGTCTTCGTCAAATTCCGGTGCTTGGGGCAAATAATAAACCGATGCCTTACCATTGCGCAAAATAGTGCCTTTTTCCGGCTCAATAAGGCCTGCCAGCATGCGCATGAAGGTTGACTTACCGGTGCCGTTAACGCCAATTAAACCGATCCGTTTATTATCGGTAAAGGTCATATTGGCATCTTCAAATAATCGCCGTGTGCCGTACGATTGACTTACATCCTGTAATGTTAACACGTTCATAATCTATTCAATCCTTTTTCTTGATGATTGTTATCTATTCAAATTCATTTAATACGTTATTTTTATTATACCGCAAAGAAACGGCTTTACCAAACGGCTACTATACATTTCAAAACCACACGATTCCGTTCACAGCTTACTGCCGCTTATTTTAATCATGAAAAACAATAATGATTACCATTATTGACAAGTAACTAATTATACGTCATGATGAGGATAATATGAATGTCATCTGCGTTTTAGTCATTCATAACAGGTATTTTGGTATTTTTTGGTTTTTTATAAGGAGTGTGTTCTATGATTCGTAGTAAATTGCTTAAAGCCACCGCTTCATTATGCGCCGCCGCTCTTTTGACTACCGCTGCGGTAAGTGTAACCTCTGCTCACGGACTTTGGGTAGGTCCGCGTCTCGATCAATTACAGCTTGTGCTCGGCGAAGGACCGGAAGATAATGCCTATCAGCCAAACATGGTTAAATCTTTGACCGGTTATACCAAAGATTTTCAGCAAATTGCTATTCCACAGCAAAATTTTGCCGACCATGTGACCATTACGCCAAGTGAAAACACGAGTGTCGCCGTTATTGTCTTCGATTACGGCTACTGGAGCGTAGATAGTCAGAAAAAGGTTCACAACGCACCTATGAAAGATGTGCCGGGCGCTATTAAAGGAACCCATGCCATTAAGTACAGCATCAACTATCTGAATAAGGTAGGTACACCGAAAGCCATTCCGAATATTCCGTATCAAATCGTACCGTTGGTAGACCCTACACAGCTTAACGTAGGCGATATTTTGCCGGTACAAGTATTGCATGAAGGTCGGCCAATGCCGAATGTAGAAATTATTCCGGATTTAATTAATCATCACACAGTTGTTGAAAAAACGGATGTGGACGGTAAAGCATACTTACCGGTTCGCAACGGCAGCGTGAATGTTATCGGCGTTGAACTCGCCTTCCCATATCCGCAATCTGACGGCCTCGCTACGCAAGATAAAATCTTTACCAGCTTAAGCTTTACGCTCCATCCACAAGAAGATTAATTTGATTCGCAAGAAGATTGATCTAACTTAATATTATTTTGCTTTTTCATTTTTCCCCTCCTAACTAAAAAGCTATCCATCATTGCAACACGATGCAATAATGGATAGCTTTTTCATTGCTTGGCATATATCAATCTGCAGCCTTTACCGGCCGGCATCGATTAAGTCAAACTTTTAATTAAAGGCTATCGTCATAACGAGCCATATTTTCTTGTCGAATATCTTTTAATACTGCAAGCAATTCGTCCGTATCTTCTACGCGAGCAAATAATTCACCAAAGTATTCAGAATCTTCTACTGTCACACTCCACTGAAACGAATCCATATCATCATATAGGTTAAAAATAATCGGTTCATTCAACGAAGTCGGCACACCGCCATCTTCATCGGTAATCGTGGCATAATCACCATCATCATCAATTTGATAAAACAATGTTTCCCGATCGTCAATTTCAACTAATTCAAAACCTAAATTCTCATAAAACGATTCCAGCGCGTCGCCGTCCATACGAATCCTCCTTTAATACAAAACCCCATTCCCCTTCGGGATGTTTAGTCCATTGTACAAAAAATTCTAAAGCTTCGCAAGAGAGTTTTTTACATCCCCAACAGACGTATTCACATTACCGACAGGCTTTTTACGTTCATCTAACAAACACTGAACTGCTCTGACAATATTGGCTGCCCCATCCAGCTTCCAATGCAATTCTTCCCTCGACATCTCATGTAATCGTTCCGGATTAGCCAATAAACCGGTCACTACAGCGTGTAAATTATGAATATCGCGCACCCAACGGGCAAAACCCTGTTGTTCAAAAAAAGCAGCATTGCCTTCTTCTTGCCCCGGAATGGCGCTGAAGAAAACCATCGGTACACCAACCGTAACGGCTTCCATACAGGTCAAACCACCCGGTTTGGTAACCAACATGGCCGCTTCCCGCATCAATTTGGCAACTTCCAAAGTATAGCCGTATATCGTCGTAGGAGTGCGCAAATTCTTGCGCATGCTCATAAGCCCTTCGTAAAGCTCCGCATTACGTCCGGTAATAACAATGAGCTCATCAATACCGGATACTTCATCTAAATGCTGCAATGCCGATTCCACGCAACCGAGTCCGAGACCACCGCCCATAATGAGGACCTTTACCGGATAGGCATGCTTATACTCGGTTAAACGATGCTCATAAAATGTACGGCGTACGGGAATACCCGTGATCGTAATTTTATCGACCGGAATACCGGCTTTACATAATTCATCCACCATCGAAGTGGTGCCTACAAAATAGGCATCAATTTGTTTGTACACCCAGAATTGATGTACTTGAAAATCAGTAATTACCGCTACCAAAGGAACATCAATTAAATGCTGGCGTTTTAAAATACAAGCCGCCCCACAGGGAAAAGGATGAGTGAAGATAATAATATCCGGCTTTTCCCGATTAATCAGTTTTAACATACGACGCTTCAACATCCATGACAACGCCGTCTGCGCGGTGCTGCCTTTTTTATCCCCTTGCGACATGCGATAAATAACATCGTACAGCATAGGGAATACGTCAATCATCTTAATATAAGTTTCTTTAATCAAGTTGTCAAAAGAAAAACTGTTCGTATTTAAAAAATCTACATGGGTAATAATGGCATCAGGATTTTTCTGTGCCCAATACTCTTCAATGGCTCGGGCTGCTTGCGTATGCCCTGTA
This sequence comes from Veillonella sp. CAG:933, assembly GCF_000431435.1. Lineage (NCBI taxonomy): Bacteria > Bacillati > Bacillota > Negativicutes > Veillonellales > Veillonellaceae > Veillonella > Veillonella sp. CAG:933. The sequence goes on along the minus strand of NZ_HF986211.1, from coordinate 9,521 downwards.
CCGATTGAAGCTGATACTATGAGTATTCTGTCTGGCTTGCTCATAAATGTCTCCTTCCCTGTTCTTCAATTATAACATATTTTTCGAATTAGAAACGGGAAAGAACTTGTTTTTTGCATAAAAAAAGAGACCCCCTTATTGCCGATTGGCAATCGTAACAGCCGTCTTAACGACGCTGTCATCATGGGCGGTCTCTTCTAAAACCGGGCAAATTATTTTTTGCGAGGTTTAACTTTAGTTTGTACGTTTACTAATTCTTTTAACTGTTTACCGGCTTTGAATGCAGGGGATTTGGAAGCTGCAATTGTAATAGCTTTACCAGTCTGTGGGTTGCGGCCTTCACGAGCGGAACGTTCGCGAACTTCAAAAGTACCGAAACCGATAACCTGAACTTTTTCGCCTTTTGCTAATTCTTCAGCTACTGTGTCGAACACAGCTTTAACTGCTTTTTCAGCATCCTTTTTAGTTAATTCGGCTTTCTGAGCAACACTTGCGATTAATTCTGTTTTATTCATGACAGAACCTCCTTAAAAAATAGAATGTATCCATTCATTGTAACTTGTAAGAGTATATCACGCCTTACGAATCATTTCAATGAATGTTTTTGTTCAGACACTTTAGCCGATTCCCAAAATAAGTCCAATTCTTCTAATGAAAAGTCCTTCCACGATTTTCCACTGTCTTTAACACAGCGTTCTACATGGGCAAAACGTTGGCGGAACTTATTGTTGGTGCGGTTTAGTGCATTTTCACCGCCTATTTTATACCATCTTAGAAGATTAATCAAGGAAAAAAGCACGTCCCCGCCCTCTAATTCTGCATTTTCATAGTCTTTTTCGGCGATGGCCTCCTTAAATTCGGCAATTTCTTCTTCAAATTTGGCCCACACCGGAGGCTCAGTATCCCAGTCAAAACCTACCTTCGCGGCCTTTTCTTGCAGTTTTTGAGCCCCCAATAAAGCCGGTAAGCCCTTGGAGATGCCGCCAAGCAAAGTTTTTTTGTCATGACCCGGTTCTTGCGCCTTCAAAGCCTCCCAGTTTAGCTGGGTTGAAGCTAATTCTTTCGATGTAGCTTTGGCAAAAACATGGGGATGACGGCGAATCATTTTAGCCGTTATATCGTCAATAATATCTTGGACGGTAAAAAGTCCCTGCTCTTCCGCTAGTCTTGCATGGAATACAATTTGCAATAAAACGTCGCCCAACTCTTCGCGAAGATTGGCCATATCTTGATTGTCGATGGCTTCAAGGACTTCATATACTTCTTCCAAAAGATAACGGCGCAAGGTACTATGCGTTTGCAAACGATCCCAAGGGCACCCGTCCGGCGCTCTTAAAGCCGCTACCACGTCAATGAGAGGTTGTAAGGTAAATTCATACCCTTCTTCAGTTTCCGCCCCTTCCAGGCCCGTTAAATCGATTTTAGAGGCATTTTCTGAAGTCCTAACAGTATTTTCAGCCGAGCGATGAAGCAATACCCAAGTCAGGGATTCACCCATGTCTGCTTCCAGTTTAGTCATATAGGAGGCGCCTAACGTGCTTAAATCACTCACCGGCAACCCTTTGCCGAGCGCATTATTTTCACTAAGCGCAACGCCATATAAATCAACTTGACTATTGGTACCGAAACGTTTTTTCAAAACATCAGTAAGATTCGTCAACGCTGTTTCATCATTTATTAAATCAGTGACTAACAAAGTGCCTGTTAAGTCAAAGGGTGTTTCCTCAATTTGATCGGCACCCACAATAAACAGTCCCTGAGCCACATCTATATTCAATTTAACCAATAAAGGGCCGATATTTGCTGTATTCATACAATCTCCTTTTCTGCTTCTCCGTTTCTATGTGCCATAGCCGCTCTTCTATCAGTCCTTATGAGAACGTTTTTTCAAACGCTTCCCGATGACCGGCATGGCCTGCCATTCATCGTCTTTAACAGCTTTTGTAATCAGAAGGCCTGCTCCATAAATGACGATAGCCACTACAATAGCGCCAAAAACCGCAAAATTACCGCCCAGAAGCGGTTCAAAGAAGGAATAGGTCATTACGGTCGCACCGCCCATGGCAAAGGCGGCTAAGGAGATTTTACTCAATTCGAGCCAAGGCACCTGATACTTGATGTAGCGGCGCACAAAAATCATATTTAATAATGCGGCCAAACCAAAGTCAATATTCGTGGACCAAGCCGCCCCGTTAATCCCCCATTCCGGCAAGGCCGTCAAATACCAGCTAAGCGGAATTTTAATGAGTGTACTGATGAACAGATTCACCATAGGAATCGCCGTATGGCCGAGGCCTTGTAAAATCCCCGTACTCACTTGCTGTACACCTAAGAGGAAGATGCTGAGACTCATAACCGCAATGGGGCCTCCCGCATTCGGTGTGGCATAGAGAAGTTCTGAAATCGGCGTAGCCAACACATAAAGCCCCACAAACGCAGGCACCGTAATCAAGGTGGTTATTTTGAGCGCCACATGGCTGCGATTCTGAATTTCCCCCATGTCTTTTTTGGAAAACGCCTCAGAAATGGCCGGCACAAGACTGGCCGCCAAGGACGTAGTCAAAATAATCGGCAAGTTCACCAGCGAGGTAGCCATGCCCGTCAAATAACCGAATAAGGTGGTTGCTTCGCGAACGGAATAGCCCGCATCAATGAGGCGTTGCGGTACAACGCCCAGATCAATGCCCGACACGATGGGCATCATAATGTTGGCCATGGAAACGGGAATGGCCAAAACAAACAAACGCTTCATGATTTGCCATGAGCTTTCCGGAATGATGTCCGTCGCTTGCTCAGCTAATAGTTTAGCCCGCAAATGACGTTGACGTCGGTAAAAATAAAGGAGTACCAATATGCCCCCTACAACGCCCGGAAAGGTAGCTAACGTAGCCCCTGCCGCCGCCATTGGCAGTCCATAAGGCAAGAGGAATAGAGCAAAACCTACCATACAGGCAACGCGTAAAGATTGTTCCACAACCTGCGATGCCCCGGTTGGCAGCATGTCCTGAAACCCTTGGAAATAGCCGCGCAAGCAGCTCAAAATCGTCACTACCACAATTGCCGGCGCCAAGGCCATGAGCGCAAAGCTGCTGCGTGGATCTGTAAGCCATTCCGACTCAACCAGCCACGGTACCGCCAGAAACAGTGCCACGCTGAAAAAAGCACCTAAGGCAAATAAAACCGTAGCGGATACTCTAAAGATTTTTGACGCACCGCGTACGTCTTTATAGGCCAGTTTATCGGCAATCATAATCGATATGGCTACCGGTAAACCTGCTGTAGCCAGGCTGACAATAATCTGGTAAATGGGATAGGCCATCTGATACAGCCCAATCCCTTCACCGCCTAAAATGCGTGCCAACAGCACCTTGCTGAAAGCACCGATAATTTTCACAATTATGCCCGCTAAAGTAAGAATCATAGCCCCTTTTAAAAATCGATTCATACGGTTCCTCCTGAAGCTTACTGAGATTGTAAAGCAGGGTCACGTTTTTCCAATTCCCCCATTAACACCTCAACTGTGGTCAATACGGAAGCACCCTCTTCAATCGGGCTGTAACGTAACACATTATTTTTATCTATTTTAACATGTTGCCAAACCTTTGTCGCTACTAAGCCGGGATCCCAGCCGGCCATCTTCTCTAAGTCCGCCCAGTGAATGATTAAAACACCTTCACGAATAACCATGCTCTTAATGCCGATGGCTCTGGCTCGTTCTTTAATGCGCGCCAATTTCAAAAGTCGTTCCACCGGCGGCGTCGGCGAACCGAATCGGTCAATCAATTCATCGGTAAATTCGTCAAAATCTTCCAGCTTGCGAATCTGCAACAGACGCTGGTAAATGGTAATCTTCCGGGCCGTATCATTGATATAGGCCTCATCAATGAAGGCATCGATGCCAAGATCGATAACCGGATCCACTTCCACCGTTTTGGTAACCGTTTTATGCTGGGCTTTGGCAATCGCTTCTTCAAGCATAGAACAATACAAAGCAAAACCGACTGATGCGATATTGCCGTGCTGCTGTGAGCCCAGTAAATTACCGGCGCCGCGAATTTCAAGGTCACGCATAGCCAATTTAAAGCCGGCGCCCAGTTCGGTGAATTCTTCAATCGCTTTCAAACGTTTTTCCGCCATTTCACTGAGCATTTTATCGGGACGATACAAGAAGTACGCATAGGCACGACGACGGGAACGACCTACACGCCCCCGCATCTGATATAACTGCGACAGACCCAAACGATCCGCATCGTACACGATAATCGTATTGGCGTTTGGAATATCGAGCCCCGTTTCAATGATGCTGGTACATAGCAATAAATCATAATGACCTTCATAAAAATCAACCATGATGGCTTCCATTTCACTGCCTGCCATCTGACCGTGGGCAATGGCAAAGCGCAAATCCGGCATAGCCGCTTCCAAAAGTTCGCCCATGTGCTCAATGGAAGCTACACGGTTATACACGAAATAGACCTGCCCACCGCGCTGAATTTCGCGACGAATGGCTTCGGCAATGAGCTTCATGTCATATTCCACCACATAGGTCTGCACCGGTAAACGGTCTTCCGGCGGCGTGTTGATAACACTCATTTCACGCACCCCTACAAGCGACATGTGGAGGGTTCGCGGAATCGGCGTGGCACTCAACGTCAAGACGTCAATATTATTGGCCCAACTCTTCCACTTTTCCTTCTGCGCTACACCGAAACGTTGTTCTTCATCCACAACGAGGAGTCCCAAATCTTTGAAAGCTACTTTTTTATTTAAAAGCGCATGGGTTCCGATTAAGACATCCACCGATTTATCGGCAACCCGTTTAATAATATCGCGCTTTTCACCCGCGGAGCGGAAACGGTTCAACACTTCAACGCGTACTCCAAAGGCACCCAAACGATCGGTAAAGGTCTGAAAATGTTGTTGTGCCAATACAGTTGTCGGTACTAAGACGGCTACTTGTTTACCGCTTTTTACCGCTTTAAAAATAGCGCGCATAGCCACTTCCGTTTTACCAAAACCAACGTCACCGCAAAGCAGCCGGTCCATCGGATGCGGCTGTTCCATAGAGGCCTTAATTTCTTGAGATGCCTGCAATTGGTCTTCCGTTTCTTCATACGGAAAGGCTTCTTCAAATTCCATCTGGAAGGTATCATCCGGTTCAAAGGCAAAGCCATCCACAACCTCACGTTGTGCATAGAGTTCTACCAGCTTTTCTGCCAAATCGTCAATGGATTTTTGTGCTTTTTGACGAACTTTGCCCCACTCACGGCCGCCCATCTTATGAATTTTAGGCACATCACCTTCATTGCCGATATATTTCTGTAATTGGTCTAAATTGTCAGCCGGCAAAAACAACTTGTCTGTGCCCGCATAGGCAATTTCAATGTAGTCCTTGTGAATGCCTTCTGTTTCAATCGTTTTGAGGCCCACGTACTTCCCGATACCGTGCAAAGCATGGACTACATAATCGCCCGGCGTTAAATCGGTAAAGTAAGTAATCTCCTGACCTTTTGGCACTTTTTTACGAAGCTTTCGCTTCTGTTGACCAAAAATATTGCCTTCCGTAACTACCACCAGGTTACAAAGTGGTAATTCAAAACCTTCCGATAAAAGCCCGCTTACAATGAGAACCGCCTCTTTAGTTGCTTTCAATTCGGCGCTCACTTCATAGGCAATATTCGCTTCGCTGAGGGCTCGTTCTAAACCTTCGCGGCGTTGCAAATTGTTCATAACGAGCACAACTTGACGCCCCTGGGTTAGCCACACGTCTATTTCATCAATTAAAAGCGGCATTTGACGCTCAAAGGACATCATAGACTTACTCTGAAGCCCAATGCTGTCAAAACCGGCTAAACCGGACACGCGCTGCTGCAGGAAGTTAAATGCAATTTCACTTTTAGCCGCATTAGTCCCCATAAACTCGGACCAGGTAAAATGCTGCTGACGGTGCACGGCGTCTTCTTTCAAAAAGCCTTTTAAGGCATCTTGCAAACGATTCGGTTCATCGTACAAAAGCAGGGCGTTTTTGCCATAGCTCAATAAAGAGCCTTCTTCCGACGTATCGTTCAAGTGGAACGGCATAACTGTCATATGTTTAACGGACTCGATTGAGCGCTGCGTGTCGATAGCAAAGGTGCGAATGGTATCGATTTCATCGTCAAAGAATTCAACACGATACGGATTATCGCTGTTTACCGGGAATACGTCGATAATGTCGCCGCGCACGCTAAAATGACCACGTTGTTCCACCTGGTCTGTTCGTTCATAGCCTAAGGTTACCAATTTCTCGAGCATAATTTCACGCTCAACAATGTCACCGGTGGCTAAATGTATAACACTTTCTTTTAATTCTTCCGGCGTTAAAATACGCTGGGTTGCCTCATCAATTGTAGCGATAACTACAACCGGTTCATCGTGTAATAAGGCACCTAATGCTCGCATCTGCAGCCCCTGATTTTCCAGGCTGCGCGCCGCCGTAATGAATGTGACTTTTTCCGTAATAGGAAATGGCATTACGTCCACATCCGGCAAAAAGAATGCCAAATCGCGTTCCCATTGTTCTTTATGGTTCTTATCATGCACCAATACAATAGTAGGCCGCTGCTCTATAGCCTTCATAGCCGTGCTGTAAATGAACGGCTTTTGAGAGCCTCCAAGCCCTGATATTACATGCTTTCCCTTTTTACCGAAAAGTCCTTCCGCCTCTTTATAGGCAGGGTATTTATATAATAATTCCTGTAATGTTTCCATTGGATTTTCTATTACCTTCTTCTTTTTACGCTCATATAGCAACGACAAAACGGGCTTTAGCTACGCCAAAGCCCCTTGTAATTACAAAGTATATGTTTAGTGTACCATAGGAGTCATGCAACATCAATACGAAAAGGTGGTTATTAGGCCCGTCACATCAGTAAAAATATTAATATTGTCCAATGCATTCCCCTTTTGTCTTTGCTATTTTTTAATTATCTATTGACGATATGGCGCCCGATATGATAATATATCTTTGTTGCGGGAGTGGCGGAATTGGCAGACGCACCAGACTTAGGATCTGGCGCCTTCGGGCGTGGGGGTTCAAGTCCCTTCTCCCGCACCAGTTAAGAACTTTAAGCCCTTAAGGGCTTTTTTTATTGCCTAAAATTTGAATTATAGTGTTTAAAAAGGTCAAAGGCTCTACAAAATACCCATCACAGTATTTTGTAGAGCCTTTGATTAGGAGATGATGAAAATGTACGCCCATACATTATCATGACAATATATTAACACTTGCGTGATAATACCAAATATCCATAGCCATGACCGGTACGGGTGTCACATGCATCATCGATTTAGGCAATAAAAAAGCCTTTTCCGACGCATGCGAAAAAGGATATATGATTCTCCTCCCTATCGCTCGTAGGTCAAATGGTGAATGATGAATAGGCAGTTCTCCTGACTTAGCTTCACCGCTCCTCTCGCCTTCCCAGTGTTACCCAGTGACTTAAATGAGATTCGCTCAGCCTTACAGTGACGGGATCGTGTCGGACTTACACCGACTTCTCTATTATGCATTTCTGCACCTATTCCCAACTATGTATTTTATTTATTTGATACTTTCTATACACGTATAGTAACATGATTTTTATACATTGTCAATAAACGAATGTCATTATTTCTCATGATATTGTGAATTAACAACTCAGATAATAAAATAGCCTTTTCGATGATATCTATTAAAGATTCTTTTCTTCCATGGTGCTATACTCAATTTATAGAAAAAACGATTATTCCAATTCATTTAGAGGGAGGTCATTATGAAAAATACAACAGATAAAGTTAATTCCGGACATTCAATAACGCTAAAGGAAACAATTAGCCGTAATTTGGCAATCAGAGATTCCTATCATAAGTTGGAAGATTCCATTAACGGCAAACGCTGGACCATAGAAGAAGATGCATTAGGTTTTTTAACTGACGCTGCACTTATAGGTAGAATGGCCATGGCCTATGAAAAGACATGGCCTACCGAAAATCCGGATAAAGATTTAGAGATTTTGCTACCACATAAATTAGGTGAGTGCGTTTGGTGGCTCGCTGCCTTGGCCGATAGAATGGGCGTGGATTTTGAAAAAGCGGTGGTGGATTTTATTGAGGTGAAAGAAAAGGAGTTAGGTTGAGGCCTATTATAGATCTCCTTTGACAGTATAAGCCCAAATTAAAATCAGATTATTATAATCCGGCATATAAACTGAAGTGAATTGTCCAAAATCTTTTGCTCCGCCCATCTTTTGTTTAAACCATGGCAAAGCTATTGTCCCATCAGAAAGTGCGTGAGGCCCATTGCCTACATAGCCCATAGATACTAATCTTGTATTCTGGTTAGAAAATAAAAGCTTCATTTGTCGTAATTCACCATTTTTTATAGCAAAAAGCGATAATCTACAAAACCACCACCGGTAGTCTGAATAGCAGCTACTAAAATATCTGGTTGTCCGTTAATGCCTTTAATGACATACACACCACCGGTACGAGTCGGGTTGGTTACATTGATATATTCTTCGTTTCTGCTATTATCTCCAAATAGCTTAATATCTTGTTGCAGAGCTATTACGTCATTTAACTCTGAAATATAAGGAGTGTAGGCTGTTGCTTTATAAATTAAATCGTTAGTACTGCCCCAAACAAATGGCGCTGATTTTCCAGCATATTTATCTCCATCACCTACTATGTAGACATTATAGCTGGTACCCTCAACACTGCGCATGATAAAAGATACTCTACTCTTTTCAGCTGCAAAATCATCTGTTAAAGAATAGGAATAAGCTTCTATATAAGATCCACCTGCTGTCATTAGAAAAGCAAAGCAAAACATTAATCTAATAATAATACCTTTCATACAAATGCCTCCCAATAGTAAAATATCAATACTTAATATTTAGTTAAAATATCTTATAAACTATATTATAATTTTACTGATAATATTTCAAGGAATTAGTCAGTTTAATAAAAAGTGTGTAACCTAGGTCTGTCTACCGACTTAGGTTGCAGTCTTTTTTGATTATTTAGAGCGTAGCCGCATTGCTTCGCTTGCTACAGTAGTAGGAATACTATCATTTAATGCTAGGGGCTAGTGGCTTAACGCTCTATTGATTTAGGGCGTACCCGCATTGATCGGCTTTAGTGACTTTTTTAGTGCTATGAAGGCTAGAGGGAGAAAGCTCTATTGATTTAGGACGTGGCCGCATTGCTTCGCTCGCTGCGGTAGAGAAAGCTAGTAACGCAGTGTACGTACCGGCTCAATCAGCGACTACCTATCATTCGTACGCAGTCACGCTATATATGCTTCCCGTTCGGATGCTGTGGATTTTTACTTACTCTCGACTCTACCTGCTGATGTTTTCCGTTCATCCCTGTGATTCTTCTTCGAAGAATCTTACGGTCTGAACTAAGAGATTCGCACCTATTTGTGCGTCGTTACTCTCCTTCAAATAGGGCTCACTACTTAACGCCCCGAACTACGCGATGCTCTATGCTTTATGCGT